>DATDJA010000057.1:0-3520 GCA_036520795.1 Candidatus Limnocylindrales bacterium | reverse complement strand
ACGACGCAGCCGCACCGACGAGCGCGCAGCCCACCGGGGCCGGCGCCTGGGTCATCCTGCCGACCTACAACGAGGCGGACAACCTGCCCGGGATCAGTGCGGCGATCCTCGAGTCGTTGCCGGGGGCCGTGCTCCTGGTCGTGGACGACGGCTCGCCCGACGGGACCGGGGCGCTTGCGGACGGCCTCGCCCAGGCCGATGCACGCGTCCGCGTCAAGCATCGGGCCGCCAAGCAGGGCCTCGGCCGAGCCTACCTCGACGGGTTCGGCGTGGCCCTCACCGGCGGCGCCACGATGGTCCTCCAGATGGACGCCGACTGGTCGCACGACCCGCTGGCCCTGCCGGCGCTGATCGCGCCGATCGTGGATGGCAAGGCCGATCTGGTGATCGGGTCGCGCTACACGAAGGGCGGCGGTGTTGAGGACTGGGGCATCATCCGCCGCGTCATCTCGCGCGGCGGGTCGACGTTCGCGCGGATCGTCCTCAACCTCAAGCCGCACGACCTCACCGGCGGCTTCAAGGCGTGGCGGGCGACGACCCTCGCGAGCGTGCCGTTCGACGGCGTCCGCGCGGGCGGCTACGTGTTCCAGATCGAGATGACCTACCGGGCGTCGCGCCTCGGGGCCCGCGTCGCCGAGGTCCCGATCACGTTCCGGGATCGCCGCGCGGGCCAGTCCAAGATGAGCCGGCGGATCCTCGTCGAGGCTCTCATCGTCGTCGTGAGCCTGCGCTGGGACGAGCTTCGCGGTCGCGGGCCGGTGCCCCGGGCGAAGTGACCGCGCACGACCGCCCGGGCTGGCGGCCGGGCACGGACCACGCCGCGGCTCTCGCGGCGCCGGGGGTTCGCGTCGTCATGGATCTCCGGCCGCTGCAGGACCCCGACCGGGCGCCGCTCACGGCGGGCTACCTCGAGGCGCTGCTCGGGGCGCTGAACGACGACCCGCAGCCCGAGGAGTCGTTCTCGTTCCTGCTCGCCGCGGACCTCGACGATCCGTCGACGCGCTGGCCCAACCTGACCGTCGTCGGCACGCGCCACCTGCCGCCGACGCGCCTCCTGCGCTCCGGCGCGTTGACCGTCGATCCGTTCGTCCTTCGCGGCGCCTCGATCGGCGCGGGCTGGCGAGCGGAGCGCGAAGGGGCGGCAGGGACCGTCTACCACGCCGCCGCGGGCGGGCTCCCGATCGCGTCGGGGATCCCCGTGGTCGCATCGCTGCTGGACCTCGCGCCGTGGTCGATGCCGGAGGCCTACCAGTCGGGCACGGTCGCGAGGTTCGGGCAGCGCCTGCGGTCGCGCCTGTTCAGGGACGCCGCCGCGGTGCTGGTCCCGAGCCGGGCGACCGCCGCCGAGGCGCGCCGCCTGCTCCGGGTGCGCAAGGCGAGGCTGCGGGTCGTGCCGCTCGCCGCGCGGGCGGCGTATCGACCCGAGGCGGCCGCGGGGGCGGCGCGGGAGCGCGAGCGCCTCGGGCTGGGCGAGCGCTACGCCGTGTACGCGGGCCGCTACGACGCCCGCCAGGACCTGCCGACGCTGTTCGCCGCGCTCGCGTCGCTCGCGGCCGAGGACCGGCCGGCAACCGTCGAGGAGGGCTCGTGGCCGCCGCGGGTGTGCCTGGTGGGCGCGACGCCGGGCGACCGGGCCGCGGTGTCGCGGGCCGCCGTCCGCGCGGGCGTCGCCGACTCGATCGCCTACGCCCCGCGCCTGCCCGAGGGGCGCCTCGCCGCGCTCGTGGCCGGGGCGCGGTTCCTCGTCCAGCCCGTGCGCTCGGAGGCGTCGGGGATCGCCGCCCTTGACGCCCTCGCGGCGGCCGTGCCCGTGGTTGCGAGCTCGATCGGCGCGCTCCCCGAGGTGGTCGGCGCCGCGGGGATCCTCGTGGAGCCCGGCGATCCGGCCCGGCTCGCCACCGCGATCCGGGCCGTGTGGGCGGATGACGCACTGCACGAAGGGCTCGTCGCCGCCGCGCGCGAGCGAACCGAGGGTGCGCGGACCTGGGCCGACGTCGCCCGCGAGACGCGTGCCGTGTGGGCGGAGGTCGCCCGGCCCGCGCCGATCTTGTGACCTAGGAGATCTGTCGCCCGAGCGTGCCGTACAGGCCGCCCGCGCCCACGACGACCCCCGCGGTTGGAGCCGGCACCTTGCCGTCCTTGACCGTGATCGTGGCGCTCCGGGGTACGACCTGGACGAACGTCTGGCCTCGCGTCAGCGTCACCGGGTCGCCGTTGCGGTCGAAGAAGCGGGTCTTCGCCCGGAACCCCGGCTTCTTCCAGGTGCCGCGGATCGTCTTCCCGTTGGTCGCGATCCAGGCCTTGCCCTTGCCCGTGACCTGCGCCTCGAGCCGGCTCTTGTGACTCCCGTCGTTGAGCGGCGCGAAGCTCACGGCCATCACGATCACGTTCGTCGGGGCGACGCGGTCCTTGTCGCCCGCGTCGACCTGCTTGCCCTCGCCGCTCACCGACCGCTGGTAGCGGTTCGTGGTGCGGTTGTACTTGTACGTGATCTTGTTGGCGAGGTAGGGCACGGCGATGGTGCCGCCCTCGGGCCGCTCCTCGATCGGCGCGGGGTCACCGAACTTCCAGATGGGCTTCTGGCCCGCGACCGGATCGGCACCGACCCTTCGCGCGAGCCGGCGCAGGCTCTTGCCGTCGGTGTACACGTTGTGGGGGGCGAAGCGCGTCTTGATCCGCCACAGGTAGCGGCCGCCGCCCCAGCGGAACTCGTCGGCGTTGTACACGTAGGAGCCCTGTCCCTTGGACGAGGCGAGCAGGGCCTTCGCCTGCGGCGAGCCGCCCGCATGGACGTACAGCGACCGCCACTCGGAAGCCCAGGCGATGAAGTACAGCCGCGAACTGCGCACAGGCCCGACGGCGGGCGGGTCGCCCTGCTGGAAGAAGGCCATGTAGCGCGGGATGCCGCCCTCGGCGGGCGCCTGCCATACGACGTCGGCATCGGACAGCCCGGACTGCGGCCGGGCGTCGAACTGGTCGTCGATCATCACCGCCACCACGCGGCGCTCGGCCTGCGCGGGCTTGACGGGCATGCCGGTGAGCGGGGCCGGAGCGGTGACGGGCGTCGGGACCGGGGTCGGCGACGGCGATGCCGACGGCTCCGTGCTGGGGGGCGGCTCAGCGCTCGAGCCGCCGGGCTCCGTCGGCGCAGGCGAGCCGCCGGGCGACGACGTTGCGGCGCCGGGCGAAGGCGACGTGACGCCCGCGATCGGTGTGGACGTCGCGCCAGGCGTGGCGGTCAGCATGCTCGCGGCACCGATGCCGACGAGCGCGCCGACGACGAGGACCACGACGACGATGGCGCCGGTTGCGCTCCGGCTCACGAGGCGGACCCTCGCTGACGACGTTGTCGGCGGTTCATGCACTTCCCCGGCCGCGGTTCTCGGCCACGCGACCCCGCGTCGGCTACAAGGCCAGACCCGGTCGGGCGCGAGGATAGCCGAACTTGTCGCGACATGCCCTCCGCGGGCGCCCGACACCGACAACGTGGCCGTCCACCACCGTTGGGGTAGGCTGCGCC
>DATDJA010000056.1:0-4407 GCA_036520795.1 Candidatus Limnocylindrales bacterium | reverse complement strand
GTCGACGCCTGCCGGCGGGGCGCATGACCGACGCCGGCCGGGTGCGCCGTCCAAAGCCGGCGTCCGTGCTGATTCTGGGCAGCGGCCCCGTCGTCATCGGGCAGGCGGCCGAGTTCGACTATGCCGGCACCCAGGCCTGCCGCGCCCTGCGCGCGGAGGGCGTCCGGACGGTCCTCGTGAACTCGAACCCGGCCACGATCATGCCCGACCCGACGGTGGCAGACGCGGTCTACCTCGAGCCGCTCACGGTCGCCGCCATCGAGGCCGTCATCGCGAGAGAGAAGCCCGAGGGCCTGCTCGCCGGGCTCGGTGGCCAGACGGCGCTCAACCTCGCCACCGCCCTGGCCGAAGCCGGGGTCCTGGAGCGCCACAACGTGCGCCTGCTGGGCACCCCCCTCGAGGCCATCCGCATGGCCGAGGACCGGGAGGCGTTCCGCGACCTGCTCGACCGGACCGGCCAGCCGTATGCGCCGTCGTCGATCGTCGAAGGCCCGGATGAGGAGGCCCGGCACCTCTCGGCGGAGGCAGCCCTCGCCGAGATCGGGCTGCCCGCCATCATCCGGCCCGCGTTCACGCTCGGCGGCACCGGCGGCGGCATCGTCGAGACCGAGGACGCCTACTGGGAGCGGGTCCGGGCGGGACTGCGCGCGAGCCCGATCAAGCAGGTGATGATCGAGCGCTGCCTCGTCGGCTGGCAGGAGATCGAGTACGAGGTCATGCGCGACGCCGAGGACACGTGCATCGCCGTGTGCTCGATGGAGAACGTGGATCCGTTGGGCGTCCACACCGGCGACTCGATCGTCGTGGCGCCGGTCCAGACGCTGACCGACCAGGTCCACCAGCGGCTGCGCAGCGCGGCGCTCGCGATCATCCGGGCGCTCGGCGTCGAGGGCGGCTGCAACGTCCAGTTCGCCCTGTCGCCGGACTCGACCGAGTACGCGGTGATCGAGGTCAACCCCCGCGTGTCGCGGTCCTCCGCGCTCGCCTCGAAGGCCACGGGCTACCCGATCGCCCGGGTCGCGGCCCAGATCGCCGCCGGCCGGACCCTCGCCGACATCCCCTACGTCGTGACCGGCACGACGGTCGCCGCATTCGAGCCGGCCCTGGACTACGTCGTCGTCAAGCTCCCGCGCTTCCCGTTCGACAAGTTCCCGACGGCGGACCGCCGGCTCGGGTCGCAGATGAAGGCGACCGGGGAGGTGATGGCGATCGACCGGACCTTCGGGGCGGCGCTGAACAAGGCGCTGCGGGGCCTCGAGCAGGCGGGCGCGGGACCGCTGGGCGAGGACCCCTCCTGGCGGCCGACCTTCGACTACCTCGCGGCCGTGTACGCGACCGGCGACGACGCGGAAGACGAGGACCTGGTCATCCGCTGGATCGACGAGCGCGGCCTCGCCTGCGAGAGCTCGCGATTCGCCGAGCGCTCGGCCGCCCCGATCGTCCTGCGCCGGTTCGTCGAACCGTCCGACTCGCGGCTGTGGCGGGTCCTCGGGCTGCTGAGGCGTGGCGTAGCCCAGGAGACGATCCGCGAGGCAACGGGCATCTCGCCCTGGTTCCTCGCCGAGATGGGCCGCAACGTCGGGCTCGAGGCGGACGTGCGCGCGGCCGGGGCTGTGATCGCCGACCCGGGCGACGAGGACGGCGCCCGCCTCCTCGCGACGGCCAAGCGTGCCGGCTTCGCCGACCGCGACCTGGCCGCGCTGGCCGGGGTGGGCGAGGCGGACCTCCTCACGGCGCGAACCGCGCTGGGCCTCGAACCCGGCTACGCGATGGTCGACACCTGCGCCGCGGAGTTCGCGGCCGAGACGCCGTACTTCTACTCGACCTATGCCTCGGCCGGTTCGCCGCCCGAGGCTCCGCCGGTCGAGCGCCCCGCCGCCCTCGTCATCGGCAGCGGCCCGGTCCGGATCGGGCAGGGGATCGAGTTCGACTACTGCGCGGTCCAGGCGGCCGACGTGCTCCGGCGCGAGGGCTGGAGCGCGGTCATGGTCAACTCCAACCCCGAGACCGTCTCGACCGACTTCGACGCGTCGACGCGCCTGTACTTCGAGCCGCTCGACCACGAGAGCGTGCGCAGCATCATCACGTTCGAGAGCGGCGGCGCCGACTCGGCCCCCGAGGACACGCTCCCGGCCGTCGTCGCGTACGGCGGCCAGACGCCGCTCAACCTCGCCGCGCCGCTCGTCCGCTCGGGCGTGCCCCTGCTTGGGTCCAGCCTCGAGACCATCGACCAGGCCGAGGAGCGGACCCGGTTCTCCGCGCTGCTCGACCGCCTGGGCATCCCCCAGCCCGAGGGCGGCATGGCCGAGTCCATCGAGGAGGCGCTCACGCTGGCCGAGCGGATCGGCTATCCGGTCATCGTCCGCCCGTCGTTCGTCATCGGCGGCCTCGCCATCGACTTCGCCTACTCGCCCGACGACCTCGCCCGGCACCTGGCGGCCGCCGCCATCGTCGATCCCGACCGGCCGGTGCGCATCGACCGCTTCCTCGAGGGCATCGAGGTCGACGTCGACGCCATCTGCGACGGGCATGGCGTGCTCATTCCCGGCCTGCTCGAGCACGTCGAGCGCGCCGGCGTCCATTCGGGCGACTCGATCGCGGTGTTCCCGCCCCAGCACGTCGCCGAGGGCGATCGCGACCTGATCGTGTGGACGATGGAGCGGATCTGCCTCGCGCTGGGGGCGCGCGGCCTCGTCAACGCGCAGTTCATCGTGCGCGACGACGGTGTGTACCTGATCGAGGTCAACCCGCGGGCCTCGCGGACCGTGCCGTTCATGTCCAAGGTGACGGGCGTGCCGATGGTCGAGCTGGCCGTGCGCATCTCGCTCGGCGCGACGCTGGCCGAGCTCGGCTGGGAGGCCGGCCTGCGGCCCGATCCCGCCTTCGTCGCGGTCAAGGCACCGGCCTTCTCCACCGCCAAGCTCAAGGGCGTCGACCCGTCCGTCGGGCCGTTCATGCAGTCGACGGGCGAGGTCATCGGGATCGCCGACGACGCGCGGGTGGCGATGGCCAAGGCGCTCACGGGCGCATCGCTGATCCCGCCGCGCACGGCGGAGACCGCGGGCGAGGCGCCGCTCGCGCTGCTCTCGATCGCGGACCGGGACAAGTGGGGTCTTCTCGACCTCGCCCGGGCGCTGGACGTCGCCGGCTACCGGCTGGCGGCGACGGCCGGGACGCGCGCGGCGCTGGAGGGTGCCGGCTTCGTGGTCGAGCGGGTCGCGAAGCTGGGCGCGGAACCGGAACCCGGCGAGTCCGGGATTCTCGAGCTGATCGCGGCCGGGCATGTGCGCCTGGTCGTGAACACGCCGACGCCGCGCTCGGGCGCCGTGCGCGACGCCGCCGACATCCGGCACGCCGCGATCGCCGAGGGTGTGCTGTGCCTGACGGCGATCGAAACCGGCGTGGCCGCGGCCGAGGCGCTGGCGCCGGACATCATCGAGGGGATCGCGCGCGTGCGGCCGATCACCGAGTGGGTCCCGTCGACCGCGGTCGCGACGCCGGCCTGAGGGCCTAGCGGGGCGGGCTGACCAGGGAGATCCTCGGCT
Source organism: Candidatus Limnocylindrales bacterium (assembly GCA_036520795.1). Classification (GTDB taxonomy): domain Bacteria; phylum Chloroflexota; class Limnocylindria; order Limnocylindrales; family CSP1-4; genus CAIXZV01. The sequence continues at coordinate 862 of DATDJA010000056.1, read as the reverse complement.
GCACGCCTGCCGCTGGCTCCACCACGATCGCCTGGCCCAGGGACCACAGGGTCAGCGTCGTCAGCGCGACCATGACCACCGCGAGCGGGATCTCGCGCCGGCGCACGTTCGGGATCCGCCGGGTCGACGTGCCCTGGATCTTTCGGTGGCGCATGTCCCGCGGTGGCTTCTCGCTCGCGCGTGCCGCCATGTCGCGCTGCGCCGTCACATGCCCCGCCCAGGCGCCGATCACGTGGCCGCCGACGACCGCGGCCAGCTGGATCGTCCATACGAGGCCCGCGGGCAGGAAGTGCACCGGCGTGTAGAACGCGGTCCCGATGAGATCGGCGCCTGTCTGGAGCGGGTCCGAAGCGGCGACGATCAGCCGCTGGCCGTCGATCAGCAGGTAGGTCAGGTAGTGGGCGACCAGGTAGCCGACGGCGATGGGCGTGAGGCCAGCGCCGATCGCACCCCAGCTCACCGAACGGCCGACGACCAGTGCCACGCCGGCGATGACCCACAGGAACACGATGAGGATCACGGTCTTCTGCACGAGCGCCGGGTTGCCGAACACGGTGGCGAAGGCAACCGTCTGGGACAGCCCGTCGAAGATGATCGATGCGGTGCCGAGCGCGACCAGCGCGACCCTCGGGATCTCCCAGGTCGCGTCGAGCAGTCCGCTCGCGAATGGCCGCCGGACGACGACGCTCACGTCGGTCGCGTCGGGGTCCTCGTCGTCGGCGTTGACGCCCCGCGCGGCCGCCGTCTGCGCGGCCGGCACGACGCCGTAGATGGCCACGCGGTTCAGCGTCCGGAACCAGACGGTGAACGTCTCGCCCTGGGCGCGCCACTGGTCGCGTCCGAACTGCGCCATCAGGGCCAG
>DATDJA010000055.1:0-10701 GCA_036520795.1 Candidatus Limnocylindrales bacterium | reverse complement strand
GCACGCGCTTCTACGACTGGAACCGGGCCGGCTTCGGCCTGTGCGACATCAACTGCGGATTCGGCCACTCGTCGGACACGTTCTTCTTCCAGGTGGCAGGCATGCTCGGGGCCGACCGCCTCGCGTACTGGGCGCGCCAGTACGGGTTCGGGGCCCCGACGGGGATCGACCTCCCCGGCGAGGTCCCCGGGATCGTCCCCAACAACAAGTGGAAGATGAGCGCGTACGGCCAGCCGATGTTCGAGGGCGAGACCTACCAGGCGGGCATCGGCCAGGGCTACGACGTCGTGACCCCGATCCAGCTGATCAACGCCTTCACGGCTCTCGCGAACGGCGGCAAGCTCTATCGCCCGCAGATCGTTCGGAACGTCATCGGCCCGGACGGCAAGGTCGTCAGGCCGTTCAAGCCCGACCTCATCCGCAAGCTCCGCGTGTCGCAGGCCACGTTGCGCACCATGCGCATCGCAGCGCGTCACACCGTGACACTGCGCCACACCTACAACCTGGTCGACATGCCGGTCAAAGTCGCCGGCAAGTCCGGCACGGCAGAGTTCGGCTTGAAGGACAGCAAGGGGCGCCTGCCGTTCCACTCCTGGTTCGCCGGTTTCGTGCCCAAGAACCCGTACAAGGGTGACTTCGCGAGCACCAACTCCCAGCTCGTCTTCCTCGCCTTCGCCTACGACTCGCGGACCGTCGGCAACGCTGCCACTGAGATCGCGAAAGCGTTCCTGCAGTTCCACTTCCACATCAAGAAGGACTACCTCAACCGCGACCTCCTCGAGCGCGGCAACTTCTATCAGAGCAACTAGGATCGATCGATGCGCGTGATGCGGGCCGAACCCAGCCGCTTCACCGACGTGACCACGCGGTCCGTCGGGGCGGTCTGGCGTTCCTACGACCTGCAGCTCACGACCTACGCGGCGCTGCTCGGGGTGTTCGGCCTGGTCATGGCCTACACCAACAGCGTCGAGGCCGGCCAGTCGATCATGGACAGCGGGACCGTGTTCTCGCGCGCGCTGATGTGGTCCGCCCTTGCCATCGTCGTGTTCGTCGTCGCGACCGCGTTCGACTACCGCTGGCTCAAGACCCTCGTCTGGCCGATCTACGCTCTCAACATCGGCCTGCTCGTGCTGACCCTTGCGATCGGCGACGGCGTCGGCGGATCGGCACGCTGGGTCTCGGTCGGCCCGTTCACGTTCCAGTTCTCCGAGCTCGCGAAGATTCTGATGATCACCGTCCTCGCCGTGTACCTCGGCAACCGCGAGGGACGGCTCGACTCGCTGACCTCCGTGCTCGGGGCGTGCCTGCTGACCGTTCCCGCGATCATGCTCGTGATGCTGCAGCCCGACCTCGGGTCGTCGCTCGTCCTGGCGGCGATCCTCGCCGGCATGCTGTTCATGTCCGGGGCCAGTCTGCGCTGGCTGATTGCTATGGGGATCGGGGTCCTCGTCGCCGTGGCGCTCTCGTGGACCTACGTGCTGCGCGACTACCAGAAGGACCGGATCAGCTCGTTCCTGAGTGGGGCGGCCGACACGCAGGGGTCCGGCTGGCAGGTGCAGCAGTCACAGATCACGGTCGGATCGGGCGGCCTGCTCGGCACGGGGCTCACGAACGGGACGCAGACTCGTGGCGAGTTCCTCCCGGTCCAGGAGAGCGACTTCGTGTTCGCGGTCCTGGCCCAGGAGCTCGGGTTCATCGGCGCCCTCGTGGTGTTCCTGCTGTTCGCGGCGCTGCTGTGGCGGATCCTGTCCTGCGCGTGGCGGTCGAAGGACCCGTTCGGGACGCTGTTCGGCGCCGGCCTCGCGACCATGCTGCTGTTCCAGGTGTTCGTGAACGTGGGCATGGTGATCGGCCTGCTCCCGGTGACCGGGATCCCGTTGCCGTTCATCAGCCACGGCGGCGCCTCGCTGGTGAGCATCGCGATCGGGCTGGGCATCATGCAGAGCGTGAACATCCGCCAGCAAAAGGCGGAGTGGTAGACGCACGACCGGGGGCTGAGCGGCGTGCCCGACGGGCGGCCGTCGCTCAGCGGCGGCGGAACAGGCCCCGAGAGGTGTCCTCGGCCGGCCCAGCGGTGACCCGACGGCCGCGTGTGCGCAGGATCTCGTCCAGCTCGACCTGGTAGATCCGCCCGATCGGCGTGCGGTCGAGCCATTCGATGTACTCGAGGTCGTGCCTTCCGATCTCGCCCAGCGACCAGCCGACGTAGCGCCCGAAGTTGAGCACGCTGCCCGATGGGTTGCCGGGCGGCGGGCCTGCGCTGGCGACGGCCTGCGAGGTGGCCATCGTCGCGGGGTCGAAGCCACCGCCCACGTTCGAGCGACCCGAGGTCCAGTTGGGCGACGTGTACTGCGGAATCGGGCGGAACGGGCCGCTCGCCGGGGGCACGTCCGGTGATTCGGTGGACGCAGCCTCGGCCGGCCGAGGCGTCGACGGCGCGCGGTAGCCGGGATCCACGTCGTAGGTCGTCCCGGGCGGTGTCGCCGGGTGTCCGGCCGTGGCACGGGCGCGGGCATCCGCGGCGGCGTCCTTGGCGGTGGTTCCCGAGCTGGGAGCCGTTCCGGCGTTACGCGTGCGTGCGCGGTCGACGGCGGCGCGCCTCGTCGGGTCGCGGAGCAGCTCCCACGCCTGGTTGATCCGGACCATCCGCTCCTGCGACTCCTCGCCCGGGGAGACGTCGGGGTGGTACTTCCGTGCCAGTCGGCGGTAGGCCGCCTCGATGACCTCGAACTCCGCCTCGGAGTCGACCTGGAGGACCTTGTACGGATCGGGCACGCTCACGGGCGACTCAGCGCCTCCCGTGGATGAGCGTGCGGCGTTGGACTGACATCCCCGGCAGACTAGCACCGTGTCCGAGCACGTCGAACCCCCCGTCCGTCACCCCGCAGTCCCTCCCCGGGAGGCGGCCCAGCGCTGGCGACTCGTCGTGCGCCGCGAGGCCCTTGACGCGGAGCAGGTCGCGCGGACGCAGCAGGCCGCGTGGGAGGCGGCCCTGATCGCGACCGGCCTGCCGCTTGTCGGGCTGGACAGCGAGAGTGGCCGCCCCCGGTTCGCCCTGGCTGCGCCACTCGCCCCCGCGATCCCCGGCGACCGGGAGCTGGCCGACGTCTGGCTGACCCAGCGATGCCCCCGGTGGTCCGTGCGTGAGGCGCTCGAGGGGGCCCTGCCGGATGGCTCGTCCCTGATCGACGTGTACGACGTCTGGCTGGGCGAGGCGGCGCTACCGGGGCAGGTCGTCGCGTCGGTCTATCGGGCGTCGATCCAGGTCGACACGGGCGACGCGCCGCGTGCGCTCGAGGCCGCCGCCGCGGCGCTGCTGACCGCCGAGACGCTGCCACGCGAACGGGCACGCGGCGAGCGGATGGTGGCCTACGACCTGCGCCCGTTCCTCGCCGCCGTCGAGGTCCGCGGACACCCCGACCGTGGCGTCGAGATCGTGATGGAGCTTCGCCACGACCCCGAGAAGGGCGTGGGGCGCCCGGAGGAGGTGCTGGCCGAGCTATCCGACCGGTCGGGCGTATCGCTCGAGCGCGCGAGTCTTGTGCGCGACCGCCTGGTACTGGCTCCGGAGCGAACCGCCGCGCCGTCAGCGCAACCTGCCCCGGGCCGCGCTCGACGGATGCCTCAGGCTGCGGCCGCCTCGTCGAGGCGCGACAGGAAGTAGCCCGGGCGCCTGGCGCTTCGTTGACGTGCTCGGGAGATCCGACCTACACTCTCCGTTCGCGCCCGCGAGAGTCGCAGGCGTCCCCCATGTTCAGACAGCGGTCCCACGCGGCCGCGACGCTCTTCCGAGGACCCATGTACGCAGTCATCGAGACCGGCGGGAAGCAGTACCGCGTCGAGGTCGGCACCGAGCTCGAAGTGGAGCTGCTTGACGTCGAGCCCGGCCAGTCGATCACGCTGGAGCGCGTGCTCCTCGTCGCCGACGGAGCCGAGGCCGCCGTCGGAACGCCCATCGTCGACGGCGCGGCTGTCGAGGCCGAGGTCGTCCGCCGCGAGCGCGGCGAGAAGGTGATCGCGTTCAAGTACCAGCCCAAGGCCCGCCGCCGGGTGAAGAAGGGCCACCGCCAGGAGCTCCTCGTCCTGCGCATCGCCGACATCCGGTTCGGTGGCAAGAGTGCCGCCGAGACCGAGGGCAAGGCCCGCGAGACCAAGGCCTCCGAGCGCAAGCGCGTCGAGGAAGCCGCCGCCCGCCAGGCCGCCGAGGACGCCGCGCTCGCCGCGAAGCTCGCGGTCGGCACGGACAAGGCCGAGGCAGCCCCGAAGGCCGCCAAGGCCCCCGCCAAGGCGACGGCTGCCAAGGCCACTACGGCGAAGGCGACGACCAAGGCCCCGAAGGCCGAGGCTGCCCCGAAGGCGGCCGCCGAGCCCCCCGCCGCACCGGCAAAGGCGGCGAAGGCAGCACCCAAGGCGGCCGCGAAGCCGGCGAAGGCCACGACCGCGAAGGCCGAGCCAGCTGCCGACGAGGCGACCACCGAAGCGGCGCCCAAGCGCTCGCGCACGAAGAAGGACGAGTAGGCATGGCCCACAAGAAAGCCGGCTCCAGCGTCAAGAACGGCCGCGACAGCGCCGGCCAGCGCCTCGGGACGAAGGCCGGCGACGGCCAGCTCGTGCACGCGGGGACGATCATCGTCCGCCAGCGCGGCATGACGTTCGCCTCCGGCGAGGGCACGGGCCTGGGCCGCGACTACACCGTCTTCGCGACGGTCGACGGGAGGGTGCGGTACGAGCACGCCACCCGCAACAAGAAGCGCATCCGGGTCATCCCGGTCGACGCGGAGGCCGTCGCCACAGAGGCGTAGGCCACACCCACAGCGGCGACCACCGGCGGGCAGGACCCGTGCGGACGGCGTCGAAGGAGCACTCGTGAAGAGCGACACCCACCCCAAGTACTACCTGGCCAAGGTCCACTGCGGCTCGTGCGGCACCGAGTTCGAGGTCGGCTCGACCCGCGAGGAGCTGCGCGTCGACGTGTGCAGCAGCTGCCACCCGTTCTTCACGGGCAAGCAGAACATCATCGACACCGCCGGCCAGGTCGAGCGCTTCCAGAAGCGCCTCGAGCGCTCCGCCCGCGCCTGACGGTCCATCGCTCTGGCTCAGGCGCCGACGCGCCGGATACGAAGAGGCCCCGCCGTTGGCGGGGCCTTTCGCGTTGTTGCGGGCCGACCCTACTTCTTGACGACGATGCTCCCGCTGCCGAGGGTGATCTGGCTCGCCGTCGTGCCGACCTGGTGGTAGAGCACGCCGGACGCCTTCCAGGCGCTCATCGCCAGCTTGTCGGGAGATCCGTCGGTCACGTCCCAGCGGCAGGTGAAGTTCGTGCCGCCGAGTCCGGGCACGACCTTGCGCGTCGAGGGGTTGATGACAGTCACCGAGCACTTGTTGCTGAACGATGCGGTCGTTCCCGTCCCGAAGGACAGGCCGCCGCCGGTCCATGACGTCGTCGTGAACACATAGTCGTAGTTGTCAACGCCGCGGAATGTGTACACCGCGACGCCCTGAGGCGTGGTGCCGGTCTTGTAGCTCACCGCGAAGCCGAAGTAGCCCTTGTTGCGCGGCGCCGCCGCCACCTTGACCGGGATGTTCTGGTAGCTGGGGTCGATGACGTATCCGGCGCCGCTCGCGTACTTCGCCGCGGTCGTCTGGTAGACCGTGAGGACCACGGCGTCCGAGTCGGGCGCTGTGAAGTAGGGGTTCGTGGGCATCCGCAGGATGACCGTCCAGTCATCGAGCCCGAGTACCGCGAGGCAGGTGGCCACGCCATTGGCACCGGTGCTACTGGCCGGGATGGAGCACGTGATGGGTGTGCCGGTGGGGTCGCTTGAGTGATAGAGCAGGAAGTCGACCGGCGCCAGCCTGAGGTCCGGTGTGCCGCCCGACGGCGTGACCCGCCCTGTCAGCGTGACGTTGACCGTTGTGCCCCCACCGGCCGACACGAACAGCGTGCCGGTGTAGCCGAGCGTCGCCGAGCGCTTGCCGACCGCGAACACCTGCGTCTTCTGTGGCGCCGGCGCCCAGGTCGAGTTGCCGGCCTGGTTGGCCGTTACGGTGCAGGTGCCCGGCAGCTGGTCCATCCGGACCTTGCCGCCCGAGAACGAGCACGCGCCGGATGCTCCGAAGGTCACCGGGGTCAGGCCGGACGAGGCCGTGGCGGTCGGGGTATATGTGTCGCCGTAGGCGGCGGCCGTCGGCGCCGTCGTGCCGAACGTGATCGTCTGCGACTTGCGGATGTGGAACTGCTGGGTGATCGGGCCCGCGCCGAGGTAGCCACCGCCTGCGGCGAGGGTCGCCTTGATCTTGCAGAACGCAGTTCCGGTGGCATGACCCGTGATGGTCACGACCCCGGCCGAGGTCACGCTGCAGCCGGTACTCCCCGAACCGAGCGCGAACGAGACGGCGCCTGGACTGTTGGTGTGCGCGGCACCGGCGACGCTGAACGGCGGGTCGCCCTGCACCTTGTCGGGCAGGACGTCGAATGTGAACGTCGGCGTCGCGGGGTTGATCTTGAACGCCTTCGGGGCCGCCGCGGGCGTCGGGGCCGCATAGGTATCGTCCGTGACGTTGAGCGCCGGCCCGGACGGAAGCAGCGTGACGACCTGCCCGAAGTAGGCGTTCACGGTGTAGTTGCCGGGCAGCAGCGGGAGCGTCCCCAGGGCTGCCTGGCCGAGGAAGTCGGTGCTCACCGTGCGGTTGAACGCATTGGCCGGCGTGCCCACCTGTGCAACCGTGAACACGACGGTGCGCTGGCCCAGCTCCTGCGTGCCGCTCTTGAGGGTCGCGACGATCCCGCTGGAGGCGCCGAAGACGCCCGTCGCGGGGCCGGCGATGGTCAGCGTCGTCGGCGCCTTGGTGACGGTGAACTGGTCAGAGTCCTGGGATGGCAGGTGGTCGACGTCGCCCAGATAGGCGGCAGTGACCGAGTAGCCGCTCCCGGGCGACATCGTCAGCGGATAGGTCGTGAAGGCGTGACCGGCCCCGTCGGTGATCGTTGCGTGGGTCACGCCATCGAACGTGAACAGGATCGTGCGCCCGCTGGCGGGCGTGACCCCGGTCAGGGTCGCCTCGAACTCGGCGGTTGTGTTGAACACACCGGACGACGGATTGCCGGCGTCGAGCGTGGTCGTCGTCGCCGTCGCCGTCGTGCTCGAGGGCGCCGACGCGATCTGGTAGAACGCACCGTCATTGCTGTCGAGCGCGACGAGCCCCACGCCGTTGACGGCCTGGGCGACGAACCGGATCTCGGACGCACTGTGGCCGCTCGGCACGGGGATCTCGCCGATCCAGTGGGTCGGGTCGAGCGGATCGATCGTGAGGTCGAGTGAGTGCCACTCGTTGTCGAACCCGGTGTAGGTCACCCACACGCCCTTGATGCCCGCCGCCGGGTCGCCGACGACGTGGACGCTGAAGTCCACGCTGTTGCCGATGACGGCCGATGCATCGAGGATCGACGGCGCGCTCGTGCCGGCGACCGCGCCGCCCTGGGCGCTGTAGAACAGCTCGACGTTGACATTCGAGAACCGGCGGAGCGTCGAGGTGTCCACCGTGAGCCCTTCGGACCGATGCTGGACGGGCGTGACCAGCAGGTGGGTCTGGCCGCCGCCGAACGCGTCGAAGTAGTTCGGCGTCGCCAGCTGGATCGGGTAGAAGGTCGGCGAGCCGAACCCGGTGTGCGCGGTCCGGACCTCCGTCGCCGGGGCGCCGCTGAGCGGCACGATGCCCGGGAAGTCCGTGTACGCGCCGCCCCTGAACCCGACGCCCCGCAGGACCTGACCGGCGACGGTGACGTCTCTCGAGATGATCGGCAGGGCCGGCTGGAACGGCTTGGCTGCGGTTCCGCCCGGACCGGAGTACCACGTGGCCGTCACGTCGTCCGCACCGTCGATGCCGGTGAGGCTCTTCGTGTGCGGCGTGAGCAGGCCGGAGACGCCGATCGAGAGCGGCGCCGACTTGAGGCCGAGGTCCGGTCCGCTGCCGCCGGTGACCGGCGCCGGGACGACCGGCGGACCCGGCGGTTGGGTCGTGGTGCGGCCGTGCTGCAGGTCGACGCTGAGCATCGGGAGCCCGAACAGGGTCGCCTCGAGCAGCGCCTTGGTGTCGATCGGCTCGAGCGTCGGCGTCGCGACGAGGTACGCCTTCTTGGCCTCGATCAGCGCCTTGCCGACCGACACGGGGCCGGAGCCGGCGAGGAGCGCCTTCGAGAATCCGGCGTAGATCGCCTCGCTGTAGGCCACGAGATCGGTATCGCCGTACTGGTAGCCGGTGCCGGCGATGAGCGTCGCCTGCTTGCGCGCGAACGCCTGCGCCCAGTCAAGGGTCTGGCTGACGTTCACGATCCCGTCGGCGTCGACCAGGTTGTAGCCCGAGTGGCACCCCTGGCTGAACACGATCGAGTTGACGAGGTCGGTCCCCGACGCCGCGATCTCCGCCGACGAGAGCTCGGTGCTGTAGTCGGCCGCGAGCGCGGCGCCAGAGGTGAAGTGGCCCGCCAGGAAGATCAGGTCGTGGCGTCCGCCGGTGAGCAGCTTCGAACGGAGCTGGGTCGCGGTCCACGACCGGGGGTCGGTCGGCAGGATGTTGTTGGGAGCGATGAGCGTGTCGGTCAACGTGCCGGCGCCGTTGCCGATCCCGGCGACGAAGTCGGCCTGGACCGCGTCAGCGGCATCCGCCATGAAGTCGTAGCCAGTGACCAGCGATCGGGTCGGCGTCGCGACGACGCCGGCGAGTGTGCCGAGGTACGCGTTGACGAGGCCGGTCGCCTCGGACGCCGTCTCGACGAGACGCCCCACGGCAAGGTCGGGGACGGGGAAGGTGTCGACGCCCTGGCTCAGCTGCGTGCCAGCACCGTAGGCGTCCTGGCTGAGGACGTAATTGAGCTGGAGGCTGGCATCCGAGGCCGTGCCCGGCGACACGGGCGGAACGTAGCTGGACTCGGGGGCAAGCTCACCGTTGTCCGCGTAGCGGAAGAACGGGATCGTGCTGTCGCCGCCGACGATGACCACGTACGCGAGGTCCGGGTTCTTCAGGCTGTGGTCCGGGTTCTGGGCGTTGCGGTACCCGTCCACGACGTCCCTGATGGCCGTGGCGACGAGGTTCTTGGCATACGGGCACGCCACATGACTCGGGGCGTCGGCCTGCGCGTTCAGGGCGTTGATCACCGAGATGGTGTTCACGTTGACGACGACGCCTGCAACCTCCGGGCGCGCCGCGAGGGCCGCAAGCTGGCTGGCGAGCGCGGCGCGGTCGCCGGCAACAGCCTCCGGGATCCGGCTCGGGTCGGTCAGGATGACGGTCTTGATCCCCGAGGCGGAGGGTCCGACCGCCGTACCGGGCGTGTAGCCGGTGAGGCTGCCGCAGGCCCCTGCCACGTTGTCGACGTGCAGGTCGAAGGCCTGGTCCGGATCGAACGCGCCGGAGCGGCCGGAGACCCGCACGTAGTAGAACCCGGTGTTGTTCCAGGTGTTGTCGCTGAGCGACTCGGGCGCGAGCCCGTCGTTCGCGGAGAAGTCAACGAGGCTGTTCGCCTGGGCGCTCGAGTAGGCCTGGGGCGAGAACTTCTGGCCGCCCGAGTCCTCGATCGGCGAGAACTTCTGGCCGCCCGAGAAGGCGTCGCCCGAGAACTTCTGGCCGCCGGAGAACACGTCGCCGGAGAACCCGAGATCGCCCGAGAACTTCTGGCCGCCCGAGAACTTCTGGCCGCCGGCGAAGACGTCGTCGGAGAACTTCTGGCCACCGGAGAACTTCTGGCCACCCGAGAACTTCTGGCCACCGGATGACAGGGCCGTCAGCTCGGTCAGGTCACTGGTCGCGTACGACTGGTAGGTCTTCCCGATGTCCTTGAACAGCAGCAGGTCGTAGTCGGCCGGCAGGTTGGTGAGGTCGACCGTGACCTGGGCGTTGGGCGAGACCGCGAACTTGTACCAGCGCGTCTGGCCGGCGTACGTGATGGTCCCCGACGCGTCGCCGCTGCCGCCGAGGTCGATGGCGTCCGGCCACGAGTCGTTGCCGGGCCCGAGCGCGACGCAGTTCGAGAACTCGGAGGTCGAGTGCAGGCCGTCCGTGGTCACCGCGGTGATGAACCCGGTGGCAGGCAGGCCCGTGAGGGCCAGGGCAAACGACGCGTATCCGTTGTCGTCTGGCTCGACCGATGCGGTGCCGATGACGCTGCCACCCTCGCCGTAGCCCGTCGGATCGCAGCTCTGGACGAGGTAGAACGTCACGTCCTGGTTCGGCCCGGCCGCCGTGCTCAGGATGCCGGCGATGCCGCCGTTCGCGCCTCCCTCGGCGCGAACCATGACCGGAGCGTTGGCGTACCCGTTCGGCCCTGCATCGGCGTCTTCAGGGTCGTTGGCCGTGACGCCGTCGTCGCCGAGATCGATGCCCAGCCCGCCGTTGTCGCGGATGACGTTGCCCGCGAATTGGTCGCCCGCCACGCTAGCGAGCGTGCTTACGAGGGCGATGCCGTCGCCAGTGTTGTGGCTGATCAGGTTGAAGTCCGCCGCCGCGCCCGCCCCAGTGGTCACGTTCGCGCCGATGAGGGCGTTGTTCACGTCGGCCAGCCGGATGCCGGCTCAGCCGGTCGGGGCCGCCGACGTGCCGATCACGTTGCACTGGACGGTCAGGCCGGAGGAGAACACGTCCTCCGTGCCGGCGAGGATGCCGTCGCCCGGGAAGCCGTCGATGATCAGGCCTCGGACCGAGCTG
>DATDJA010000054.1:0-5214 GCA_036520795.1 Candidatus Limnocylindrales bacterium | reverse complement strand
CCGCGAGACCGAGGACGGCAACGACGTCCTGTACAAGTCGGAAATGGACTTCTTCGACGACGGTCCGACGAAGCCGATCCGCATCTGGAGCCGGATCGGGCGACGACCGCTCGTGGCCGTCGGCAACTCGAACGGCGACATGCAGATGCTGCGCTTCGCCCGCAGCGGCTCCCGGACGGGCCTCCGCCTGCTCCTGCTCCACGACGACGCGGAGCGCGAGTTCGACTACACGGCGGGCGCCGAGCACGCCCTCGAGCGTGCGGGGGACAAGGGTTGGACCGTCATCAGCGTCAAGGACGACTGGACCACCGTCTTCGCCGACGGCCCCTGACGAGCGCGATTCGGCGACCTAGCGGATGCCGGTGTCGTAGGAGATGACGAGTTCCATCGGATGATCGGTGGCCGACACCTCCAACGGTGTCGGCGGCGCGCCTCCCATCAGGCCAGCCACCGGCTGCGGGGTGAGGACGTACGACCCAGCCGGGAGGCTCGTCGTGAACGCGCCGTCAACCCCCGTGGTCAGGGTGGCGACCTCGTGGCCGGCGCCGTCGGTCACGATCAGCGTTGCTCCGGCGACCGGCCGCGGGTCGCACTGACCGGGGACCGGATTCGCCGGCTCGACCGGACAGATCGGCCCGGCGAGGGCGCGCCCCGCGACGGCAAAGGTCGGCTCGCTCGGAGGCGGCGAACAGGCGCACAGCTGTAGCGCCAGGAACAGACCGACGACCAGGCCGCGCATCGTGCTCACGACGTGTACCGGCATCCTCGGGTTCCGCCATGTTCGACGGTTCACTCTATCGCGGCCGATGCGGCGGGCGGCGCGGCGTATGCTCGACCGATGCCCCGCCTCCAGTTCAAGTCGTTCGCGAGCGCGGATGAGGTCCGCGATTTCCCGAACGGGAGCGGACGCATCGTGCATCTCGATGAGACCACGCTGGGCCTGGCCCGCTGGGAACCGGGCTGGCGCTGGTCGACGCACCTCGCCTCGATCATGGGGACGGGATCGTGCCAGGTCCACCATCTCGGCTACTCGATCTCCGGGCGGCTGCGCGTCGAGATGGACGACGGGCAGGCGGTCGAGATCCCGCCCGAGTCCGCCTACGAGATCCCGGCCGGACACGATGCCTGGGTCGTGGGCGACGAACCGTGGGTCACGCTTGAGTGGACGAGCGCGGCGGTGGTCGGCGTCGGGTCCGGTGAGCCGGCCGAACGCGTGCTCGCCACCGTGCTGTTCACCGACATCGTCGACTCGACCGCCACCCTCGAGCGGGTTGGCGACCAGGCCTGGCGGGGCATCCTCGCCGACCACAACCGCCGGATGCGCGACCAGTTCAACCGGTTCCGCGGTCGCGAGGTCGGCACCACTGGCGACGGGTTCCTCGCCGTGTTCGACAGCGCCTCGCGGGCCGTCCGCTGCGGGCTGGCGATGATCGAAGCTGCGCACGCGGTCGAGATCTCGATCCGGGTCGGCATCCACACCGGCGAGGTCGAGTTCGTCGGGGGGGATGCCCGCGGCGTCGCGGTCCACACCGCGGCTCGCGTCCTAGCGCGCGCGGCGGCCGACGAGGTACTCGTCTCGTCCACGACCCGCGACCTGCTCGACGGATCCGGGCTACGGCTCGAGGACGCCGGCGAGCACGATCTCAAGGGATTGTCGGGTGCTCGAGCGCTCTACCGCGTCGTTTCGCCGGGGCCTCCCTGATAGTGTGGAGCCGGGTGACGCGGACGAAACGGGGGAGCGGGGAGCGGTGATGAGCGAGGACGCGCGGGTCGCAACGATCAGTCAGCCGGCGACGGGACGGCGCCGCGGGATCCTGGCGGGGATCGCGCTCGTTCTCGCCTGCATCTCGATCCTCGTGACGACGGTCGGGATCTGGACCCACCAAGTCGCGCTCAATACCAACCGGTTCACGCAGCTCATCACGGAGGTCACGAAGGACCCGGCCGTGACCGACCCGATCGCCGATCGGATCAGCGCGCAGGTGGTCGAGGCAGTGGACGTCCAGGGCCGGCTCGAGGCACGCCTGCCCGACATCATGAAGCCGCTCGCCGGCACCATGACCCTCGCCATCCAGAACGGCATCGACCAGCGGCTGCGCATCGCGCTCCAGAACCCGCGGGTCAACGCGGCCCTGCTCACCTCGATCGGGTGGACGCACGAACGGCTGGTCCGCCTGCTGCGCGGCGAGTCCGTCGCCCTCGTCGTGGTCGACGGCTACGTCATGCTCAACGTCTTCCCGGTGGTCGGCGCCGCGCTCACTGAGCTCCAGGCGAGCGGCATCATCCCAGCCGACGTCCAGCTGCCGGACCTGAGCTCGCCGGAGGCACCCGACGCCCTCGCCCAGCGCCTGAACGCGGCGTTCGGCATCACCCTGCCGCCGACGTTCGGGATGATCCAGCTCATGCCCGCCGACAAGGTGGTCGCCGCCCAGTCGGCCGTGCGGATCTTCGACCTGCTCGTGATCTTCCTGATCATCCTTTCGGTGGTACTCGTGGCACTCACGCTGTGGTTGGCCGGGAAGCGCCGCCGCATGGTCATCTTCCTTGCGATCGGCACGATCATCGCCTTCCTGATCGCGCGACTGGTGATCGGTTCGATCGAGGACGCGGTGGTGAGCGGCATCGCCGACGGCGACATCGCGGCCGCGATCCGGGCAATGGTCGACGCCACGCTCGAGGACCTCCGCAGCCTCACGATCATCATCATCATCGCGACCGCGATCGTCGGCGTCGCCGCCTACCTGTGGGGACGACCGAAGTGGGTGACCGACCTGACGAGCGGGGACACGGGGGGCGACGCGCCGGCAGCCTGAATCCGCGTCCGGTTGTAGCCTTCGACCGCCGACCGCCCCGGCCGCCGAGCCGGTGGTGACGGGCCGGCAAGGAGGCGTGGTTCGTGCTCAGCGAGTATCCCGTGTTTCCGATCCTGCTCTCGAGAGACCTCGACGCGAGTCGGACCTTCTACCACGATGTCCTGGGGCTGGAGATCGCCCGCGAGGATCCCGACCGGATCGTCTTCAGATCCGGCGCCGGGACACAGCTCGTGGTCACGGAGAGCACGGTCGGCACCGCTGACACGCAGACGCAGATGGCCTGGCGCGTCCCCGACATCCATCTTGCGATCACCGAGCTGCGTGCCCGCGGCGTCCGGATCGAGGAGTACGAGGCGCCGGACCCCGTGACCACCGACGGCGTCGCCGACATGGGCCACTCGTGGGCCGCCTGGTTCATCGACCCGCACCACAACGTGCTCGCGGTCGTGCAGCCGAAGGGCTGACCAGCCGACTCGCTCGTCGCCAGGCGCTTGACATTGGAGCGACTCCAAGGTCTAGGGTGCGGTCATGGCGACCACACCGGAGTCGGGCTTCCTCGTCATTGCCGACCTGACCGGGTACACGGCGTACCTCTCGGGCAGCGAGCTGGAGCATGCGCCGGCCATCGCGGGTGACCTCCTCGAGACGATCGTCGGGCGCCTCGACCCGCCGTTCCGCCTGGCCAAGTTCGAGGGCGATGCGGCCTTCCTGTTCGTCGAGGATGGGCGAGCCGACGGGCCGCTCCTCCTCGACGCCGTCGAGGCCTCCTACCTCGCCTTCCGCCGGCGCCTGCGGAGCATCGACCAGGCGACGAGCTGTGCGTGCAACTCGTGCCGGCTCGCGCCGCGCCTGGACCTGAAGCTGTTCGTCCACCACGGCTCCTACGTCCGGACACCGATCGCCGGCCGCGATGAGCTCGCCGGGTCGGACGTCATCCTCGTCCACCGGCTCCTGAAGGGCGAGGGTGCGCGCGCCGCCCATGGGAACGGGTTCGCCCTGTTCACGACCGCGGCCGTGGACGCGCTGGGGCTCGACGCCGAGGCGCTCGGGCTCGTGCCCGCGGAGGAGTCGATCGAGCACCTCGGGACCGTCACGACCTTGACCCTCGACCTAGAGGCACGCTGGCAGGCCGAGACCGGGGCTCGCCGCCTCGAGATCGATGGAAAGGATCTCATCCTCGACCTCGACCTCACGATCCCGGCGCAGCCGGCCGTCGCCTGGGCCCACCTCACCGCGCCGAACCTGCGGAGCCTGTGGGAGGGCCCGCTGGTGATCGACGAGACGCTCGTCGGTGGCCGGCGAGGCGTCGGGTCGCGTGCGCAGTGCGTGAGCGGGCGCCTCGCCACGCTGGAGGAGATCGTCGACTGGCAGCCCTACGAGCACGTCGGGTGGCGGCTCGCGGTCCCGGCCGTGGGCCCGGTCCTCGCCACCGTGGACCTGGAACCGATCGACGACGACACCACGCGCATCCGGCTGCGCTGGGAGGGTCCGACGGAGTCGGCCCCCGATGCCGCGGTGATCGCCAGGATCCGGGCGGACAAGGAGGCGGCGTTCGGCCGCCTCGCAAGGATCGTCGCCGGCGCGTTGCCGGTGCTGGACTGACGGGAGCGCACCATGATCAGCTTTGCGACGGAGCAGACGATCGAGCGATCGGCCGAGGACGTGTGGTCCTACGCGGCCGACATCGTCCGGCACCCGGAGTGGATGGGCGTCACGACCTCACAGGTTGTTGACGGAGAAGCGACCGAGGTCGGTGCCCAGGCTGTGGAGCGGCTCAAGCTTGGGCCCCGTTCAGTCGACGTCCGGTTCGAAGTGTCCGGGTCTGTCGCCGGGCAGCGGATCGCCTGGCGGTCCGCTGAAGGCAGTCCGCTCGCTTTCGACGTGGCCCTCGACCTCGAAGCCCTGGCCCCCCTGCGGACCCGCGCCGTCTGGTCCGGGTCGATCGGCCTGACGGGCCTGCTACGGCTGGTAGAACCGCTGATGGCATCGGAGATCAGGTCGGGCGAAGCAGCCGAGCTCGCGCGGCTCAAGGCGAACCTCGAGGCGATGCCGATCGAGCCGGAGGCAGACCAGGTGACGTTTACTTGACATTCGATCCACTCCAAGGTTTGCTGCGCGGGTGAGGATCGGCGAGCTCGCGGATCGGGTCGGGGTGTCGACGGACACCGTCCGCTTCTACGAGCGTTCCGGCTGGCTGCCGCGGGCGACGCGCCAGGACAACCGATACCGCGACTACGCCGAGCCCGACGTCGAGCACCTCCGCCTCCTGATCGAGCTGCGGCGGCTCGACGTCCCGCTCGACGATGCGGCGCAGATCGCCGGCTGGTGCCACGCGGGGCACTGCGCCGACGCGACCGCCGAGCTCCCGCGCGTGATCGGCGAGCGGCGGGTCGATGTCGCC
>DATDJA010000053.1:0-2517 GCA_036520795.1 Candidatus Limnocylindrales bacterium | reverse complement strand
CATCCACCCGCTCCTGTG
Source organism: Candidatus Limnocylindrales bacterium (assembly GCA_036520795.1). GTDB lineage: Bacteria > Chloroflexota > Limnocylindria > Limnocylindrales > CSP1-4 > CAIXZV01. Next base: position 2,499 of record DATDJA010000053.1, on the reverse strand, counting down.
CGAGGGCCAGGTGGAAGGCGGCACGCTTCAGGCGGTGGGCTACGCGGCGATCGAGGAGATCAAGCTGCTCGACGGTCGCTATCTCAACGATCGCCTCCAGACCTACATCATCCCGACTTCGCTGGACGCGCCGCGCATTGACACGATCCTCGTCGAGGCGGCGTTCGAGGACGCGCCCCACAAGGCAAAGGGCGTGGGCGAGCTGCCGATGGACGTCGGGGCGCCGGCCGTGGTCGCGGCGATCCACGACGCGACCGGGGCATGGATCGACGACCTGCCCGCGACGCCCGAGCGGATCCTCGCCGCTCTCGCCGGCATCGAGGGTCCCGGAGCGCCGGGGGTATCGGCGGTGTCGGCCTCGTGACCTACCGGCTGATCGTCAACGGGGAGCCGGCCGAGGTGGGCGTGCCCGGGATGCGCCGGCTGCTCGACGTGCTGCGCGAGGACCTGGGCCTCACGGGGACGAAGGAGGGCTGCGGCGAGGGCGAGTGCGGCGCGTGCACCGTGCTCGTCGACGGCGAGGTGGTCGTGAGCTGCCTCGTGCCCGTGTGCCAGGTCGACGGGTCGGTTGTGCGGACGGTCGAGGGGTTGGCGGGCTCCGGTGGCAACGCCGGCGGACTCGGCGACCTGCAGGAAGCGTTCCTCGTCGCAGGCGGCGCCCAGTGCGGGATCTGCACGCCGGGGATGCTGATGGCTGCAGAGGCGTTCCTCGCAAGCGGCGCCGAGCCGACCGACGGCGCGATCCGCGAAGCGATCGCCGGCAACCTGTGCCGCTGCACCGGCTACACGAAGATCGTGGACTCGATCCAGCTGGCGGCGCTCCGCCGCCGCGCGGGCGCGGACTGAGGCGCGGACGATGCCCGTCGAGCCGCCGGTCGTCACGCCTCGGACCCTCGGGGAGGCGTACGCGATCATCGCCGACGCCCCACACCGGCCGGTCGCCGGCGGCACGGACCTGCTCGTGCAGCTCACGGGCGAGATCGGGCCGGTTCCGGAGCGGGTCATCGACCTGTGGCGCCTGAACGAGCTGCGCGGGATCCGCGTCCGCGACGGCGCGCTGGACATCGGCGCGCTCACCACCTATACGCAGATCCGCCGCTCCGAGGACTGTGCCGCGCACGCGCCGTCGTTGGTCGCCGCCGCCGGCACCATCGGCGCCGCGCAGATCCAGAACCGGGGCACGATCGGGGGCAACGCGATGAACGCCTCGCCGGCGGGCGACAGCCTGCCGGTGCTGCTGGCGCTCGATGCCACGCTCGTCGTGGGCGGGGCCGCGGGCGAGCGCTCGATCCCGGCCGCCGTGTTCTGGCCGGCGTACCGGCGGACGGCGCTCCGGGAGGGCGAGCTCCTGCTCCGGATCCGGATCCCGATCGACGGGGAGCGCCGGCAGGCGTTCCGCAAGGTCGGAACGCGGCGGGCGCAGGCGATCTCCAAGGTTGTCCTGGCGGCGTCCTGGCGCCGCAACCCCGATTGGCGCGACGTCCGCATCGCGTTCGGGTCGGTCGCCGCGACCCCGATCCGGGCATCGGCGGCGGAGGCGGCCCTCGAGGGAGTGCCGGCGACACCGGAATCTATCGGGGGCGCCGTCGCCGCCCTGCTCGGTGAGCTCCACCCGATCGACGACGTCCGCTCGACGGGCGCCTATCGCCTCGAGGTCGCCGGACGGATCCTGCGGCGCGTGCTGGAGGATTCCGGATGACCGAGATGGGCGCCAATCGTTACGGCAAGGAGTCGATCCGGCTGGTCAAGGTCGACAAGCGGGCCGATCGCCACGAGGTGCGGGACCTCGTGGTCGACGTCGCGCTCGAGGGCGACTTCGCGACCTCGTACACCGCGGGCGACAACGCCCTGGTCATCGCGACCGACACCATGAAGAACACCGTCTATGCGCTCGCGCCCGAGCACCTCACCGACGCGATCGAGGCGTTCGGGATCGTGCTGGCCCGCCACTTCCTCGCCTCGCCCCAGGTCGCGACGGCGACGGTCACGCTCCAGGAGCACGGCTGGGAGCGCCTGGAAGGGGTGTCTGGTCCGGCCCCCGACGCCTTTCGCCGCACTGGCGGGATGATCCGCACGGCGCGGGTGGCCGCCGGGCGCAACGGGGTCGTCGTGGAGTCCGGCGTTGCCGACCTCGTGGTCATGAAGACGGCCCGTTCGGCATTCGCAGGCTTCCCGCGCGATCGGTTCACGACCCTGCCTGAGGTCGGCGACCGGATCATGGCCACGAAGGCGACCGTCACCTGGCGGCATAGCGGCGAGGTCGTCGACTGGGACGCGAGCTACGCAGGCGTCCTCGGGACGCTGCTCGAGGTGTTCGCGGATCACCACAGCGAGTCCGTCCAGCACTCGATCTGGGTTATCGGCACGGCGATCCTCGAGCGCCGCGGCGAGCTCGAGGAGATCCGGATGTCGATGCCCAACCTCCACCACTGGCTCGTGGATCTCGAGCCGTTCGGCGGCGAGAACCGCGGCGAGATCTTCGTCGCGACCGTCGACCCG
>DATDJA010000052.1:0-4138 GCA_036520795.1 Candidatus Limnocylindrales bacterium | reverse complement strand
GCGGTCAAGGGACGCTTCGGCCGCAAGTCGTCGTTCGCCGCGCCGGACGAGACGAAGGCGCTGACCGGGCACGAGATCGGCGGCGTCACGGTGTTCGGGCTGCCGGCCGACCTGCCGATCTGGGTCGACGCGGCGGTCATGGCCCGGGACCGAATCGTCCTCGGCGGCGGCAGCCGCAGCTGGAAGGTGATCGCTCCGTCGTCGATCCTGCGCACGCTGCCCAATGTCGAGGTGGTCGACGGCCTGGCCAACCCGGCGCCGCCGCGCGACGAGGCATCACCGGGGGCCTGAGCGCCGTTTGACCGCCGCCTGATCGCGCGCGCCCCACGGGACCATCGGGGCACCGACTTCGGGACCGCCGAGTCATGGTGATCCCGACGTTCCGCGGCGAGGCTGTGGGCAACCCCGCGGTCAACGAGGTCCCGGCAGGCGCCGGCGGACTGGGCCGCCGCAGCGCAGCCAGGCATGCCCAACGTCTCTCGACCTCTCCGAGCGCTCGCCGCTGCCCCCCTCGTCATGGCGTTGCTGCTGGGGCTCGCGCCAACGCCAGCGGCCGCCCTGCAGCCGCCGCGGCCCCTGCCCCACTACCACCCGCGGTTCGTCACCCAGACCGACGAGCGGCCGATGAACGACTGCCTCTGGGCTTCGGCCGCGATGCTGATCGACAAGTGGACCAACGGCAAGATCCACCCGACCCACCAGCGGCTCCGCGCGCTGTCGGGCGACCACGTCAAGGGCTCGAACTTCGACGACCTCAAGGTGGCGACGAGGAAGCTCGGCCTCAACTTCAAGTTCTCACCGAACGGCGGTGACCGGATCTCGTTCAGCGGCCTCCTCCGGCGCCTCGCCCACGGGGCGGGAGCCGTCGTCCTCGGCGACGACTCGCGGCTCCCGCGCTGGTACGGGCGCTGGGATTACGGCTTCTGGCAGATGTCCAGGAAGGACCGCAAGAAGCACCCGTCGCGCGACAACCACGCCGTCTACGTCGAGCGCTTCGATCGACGCCACGGTCGCGTGTGGCTCATGGACCCGCTCGGCCGTGCGGGCTGGAAGGGCGAGTGGATCAGCATCTGGTCGCTGCGCCGGTTCGCATGGAGCAGCGGTGGCGCCCTGTTCGTCGCCGTCACCCCGACCGCGAAGCCCGCCCCGTTCCACCACGTCAGAACCAGCAAGGCGACGCTGACCCAGACCTCCGCCGCCCTCGAGGCGAACTGGTCGTTCCGGGCTCCCCGGAAGTGGCGTTTCCCCGGCGTGTCGACGAAGACGTCGTTCAGCGTGGCCAAGGATCCGCTGCTCGCCGCCGCGACGTCCACCGAGGTCGCCGAGCGCGTGACCGACGAGAGCCGGCCGTCGCACACGGTGGTCGCATCGGCGGGACGGTCGCTCACGGTCAAGGCGCCGTTGCCGAGCAAGGCCGGCACCTACTACGGGTCGATCAAGCTCAGCGACCGTCGCTTCGGCCGGACCGTCGCCCAGGTTGGCAGCGTCCCCGTGTTCGTTCCGGGACCACGCAACGCGTCCCTCGAGCTGCGCGCCGATGACGACACGGCGGAGGCTGGGAAGCGCATCGAGGCGTCCGTGTCCGTCGAGAACACCGGCGAGCTGACGTGGGCCGAGACGCCCACCGATCCGGACGATCCGGACCCCGAGGCGCGGAACGCGCGGCTCGTCGCGCGCTGGATCGCGCTCGACGTCGATCTCAAGCTGGGTCCACGGACGGATGCCGACGGCAATATCCAGCCGGCCGTGCCCCCGCCCACGACCCTCGACGCGGTGCCACTCGACGCCGGCAGGCATGTCGTCGTCGATGCGTCGCTGCGCGCACCGTGGGTGATCGGGCGCTGGGCGCTCGTGATCGACGTGGTCGACGACATCGACGGGTCGTACGCGCGCCTCGGCAGCAAGCCGGCGGTGCTGATCGTCGACGTCGTCGCGCCCAAGGGCCGGGTGGAGATCGACTAGCTCCGGCGCGTACCTGTCAGGTCCTGGCCGCCGCCGGTGCGACCATGCGGACATGACCGAGCCCATCCCGCCCGAGGCGTTCCTCGCCGACTACGCGCCGCCGATCCGCGAGCTCGCTCAGCGCCTGCGAACGATCGTCGTCGGGACGGTGCCCGACGTCGTCGAACGCGTCCGTCCCGGCTGGCGGTTGATTGGCTATGACGCTCCGGACGGTCGCCGCACGACGTACTTCGCATGGGTCTTTCCGGAGCCGGTCCACGTCCACCTCGGATTCGTCGAGGGGGTCCTGATGGATGACATCGGTCGCCACCTGCAGGGAGCGGGCGAGACGAAGAAGGCCCGCTGGCTCACTTGGCGACCCGGCGACGACGTCGATACCGACCTGGTCGCGGGGCTCGTCCGCGAGGGCCTGCGGGTGGCGGCAATGTCGAAGGGCGAGCGGTTCGCGCTGGCGATGTCGCTGGCGGACGATCCGGGCTGACGGGTGGTGCCGCCGTGCACCGGGAAGGCGCACAATCGCGGCTCACGTTCACCGGAGGCTGCGCATGGCGACGGACTTCACGATCGGCCTCGTCGACCGTCCGGGAACGCTCGCCCGGGCCAGCGACGCCCTCGGCCGCGCCGGCGTCAACATCGAGGGCGCGTGTGGCTTCGCGACGGACGGGCAGGGCGTCTTCCACGTGTTGGTACGCGACGCGGAGCGAGCCCGGCGGGCGCTGCTCGACGCCGGATTCGAGATCCAGGCCGAGCGCGCCGTCGTGGTGCTTCCGATCGAGAACCGGCCGGGAGAGGCTGCCGGCCTGCTCCGGCGCATCGCCGACGCTGGGGTGAACCTCGACATCCTGTACACGACGCTCGAGGGCCAGATCGTGCTCGGTGGCGGCGACGTGAACGCGATCCGCTCGGCTGTCGGCTAGCGCGGCTCGCCTCGGCAAGGCTGGTGCGCACGGGCTCCGCGAATCGCCGGGCCGCGAATCTTCGACGCGCACGCTGGGATTCCGCCCCGTACAATCCGGCGCCAAGCGCCCCGCAACGTTGATCCGCCTGCCGTCGTCACGCGGCCCGCGAGCTGAGGGATGAACCTGATGAAGCCCATGCCCCGTCGCCTCGTCGCCGGGTTCGGCGCCGTCGCCCTGGTCGCGTCGTTCGCGACCTCCGCGGTCGCCGCCGACCCGAGCACCGTCACGCTGACCCTCGACACGCCCGGCACGCTCCAGGCGAACCACGCATTCACGCTGACCGCCGTCGTCGCTCCCGCTACGGCGGGCTTCGACACCGACGCAACCATCGAGTTCGTCGATGCAAACGGCAGCGGCGACGACTGCGAGGTCGCTGTCGATCCCGGCAACGCGACGTCGTGCACGATCGACCTCGCCCACGCGGGCGACCACAGCTACACGGCGACCTACTCCGGCAACCTCGTTCTGGCCGGCTCGGTCAGCGACCCGCCGCTCGAATTCACGGTCGTCGCAGACACCGTCGACGCGACCGGTGTCGGGGTCAACTACGGGACGTTCTACCCGGTCAAGGACAACTACCGCGACACGCTCAAGATCTCGGGCAACCGGCAGGAAGCGATCGCGGTCACGATCCGGATCTACAACGCGAACGACAAGCGCGTCGCGCGGGTGACGAAGTCCCTGGCGTCGGGCGGCTACTCGTACAGCTGGAATGGTAAGGACGGCAAGAAGCTGCTCCCCGCCGGCAAGTACCGGGTCGTCCAGACCCTGGTCGATGGTGCGGGCACCACCAGGACGGTCACGAACAACGTCAACCTGTCGCGCAAGAAGCTCGTGACGGTGACCAAGACGATCTCCAAGAACGGAGCGGCCGCCGGCGCCTCGTCCGGCAACGCCAGGAAGGCGGGGACCGCCGCTCGGCTGAAGGCGGGTGCGAACCCCGCGCTGGCGGCCTGGCAGCTCAAGCTCCCGTCAGCAATCACGTACAAGTCGATCATGCTCCGCTTCCAGGTCGCCGCCCACCTGTCGGCCCCGCCGTCGATCATCGCGATGCAGAACTTCAACATCTGCACGGACTGGAGCGCCACCTGCTTCGACCGCGTGAAGGGGATTGGCAACACGTCCGGGTCGGCGAAGTGGTACAGCACCAAGGGCGGGCCCTCGGCACACCGGAACGGTCGCGTCGTGCGCGGTCTCGCCGGCACGGCTGTCGGGAC
>DATDJA010000051.1:0-3543 GCA_036520795.1 Candidatus Limnocylindrales bacterium | reverse complement strand
AACTGCAGCCGCAACTGGTCGGTCACCTGCCGCTTCATCGACTCGTAGGCGTCGGCGTCGGTGCTGCCGGCGACCGACTGGATCTGCTGGCCGCCGACGTTGCTGGTCATGATCACGACCGTGTTCTTGAAGTCGACGGTGCGGCCCTGGGAGTCCGTCAGGCGCCCGTCGTCGAGCACCTGGAGCAGGACGTTGAACACGTCCGGGTGCGCCTTCTCGATCTCGTCCAGCAGCACGACCTGGTACGGCCGGCGACGAACGGCCTCGGTCAGCTGGCCGCCCTCCTCGTAGCCGACGTAGCCGGGAGGCGCACCGACCAGGCGCGACACCGCGAACTTCTCCATGTACTCGCTCATGTCGATCCGGACCATCGCTCCGTCGTCGTCGAACATGAACTTCGCGAGCGCGCGCGCGAGCTCGGTCTTGCCGACCCCGGTGGGGCCGAGGAACAGGAACGAGCCGATGGGACGCCGCGGATCCTTGAGCCCGGCACGCGCCCGGCGGACCGCGTCGGAGACCGCCTCGATCGCCTCGTCCTGGCCGATCACGCGCTCGTGCAGGCGCTCCTCCATGTGGACGAGCTTCTCGAGCTCGCCCTCCATCAGGCGGGTGACCGGGATCCCGGTCCACGCGGCCACGATCTCGGCGATGTCGTCGGCCGTGACCTCCTCCTTGAGCAGCGCGCCGGGGCCCTGGAGCGCGGCGATGGCCGCCTCCTGCTCCGCCAGCCGGTCGGCGAGCTCCCGTGCCTTGCCGTACTTGAGCTCGGCGGCCCGCCCGTAGTCGGCCTCGCGCTCGGCCTGGTCGACCCGGACCTGGAGCTGCTCCTGCTCGGACTTCGTGGCCCGCAGGGCGGAGATCGCCGACTTCTCGGCCTCCCAGCGCTGCTTCATCGCACCCGCCAGTTCGCCGATCTCGGCCAGCTCCTTCTCGAGCGCCTCGAGCCGCGCCTTCGAGGCGTCGTCGGCCTCCTTGCGCAGCGCCTCGCGCTCGATCTCCAGCTGGATCCGCCGCCGCTCGAGCTCGTCCAGCTCGATCGGCATCGAGTCGATCTCCATCCGCAGCCGCGACGCGGACTCGTCAACGAGGTCGATCGCCTTGTCGGGCAGGAAGCGCTCGGTGATGTAGCGGTCGGACAGCGTGGCCGCGGCGACCAGCGCCGAGTCGGTGATGCGCACGCCGTGGTGCACCTCGTAGCGCTCGCGCAGGCCGCGCAGGATCGAGATCGTCTCCTCGACCGTCGGCTGGTCGACGACCACCGGCTGGAAGCGGCGTTCCAGCGCCGCGTCCTTCTCGATGTGCTTGCGGTACTCGTCGAGGGTGGTCGCGCCGATCGTGTGGAGCTCGCCTCGCGCGAGCATCGGCTTCAGCAGGTTGGAGGCGTCCATCGCCCCTTCCGCCGCCCCGGCCCCGACGACCGTGTGCAGCTCGTCGATGAACAGGATCACCCGGCCCTCTGAGTCCTTGATCTCCTTGAGCACGGCCTTGAGGCGCTCCTCGAACTCGCCGCGGAACTTGGAGCCGGCGATGATCGCGCCGAGGTCGAGCGAGATCACGCGCTTGTCCTTGAGCGTCTCGGGCACGTCGCCCCGCACGATCCGTTGGGCGAGGCCCTCGGCGATCGCGGTCTTGCCGACGCCGGGCTCGCCGATCAGGACCGGGTTGTTCTTGGTCCGGCGGCTGAGCACCTGGATGACCCGCCGGATCTCCTCGTCGCGCCCGATGACCGGGTCGAGCTTGCCCGCCCGCGCCTCGGCGGTGAGGTCGCGGCCGTACTTCTCGAGCGCCGGGTAGGTGCCCTCCGGGTTGGGGTTCGTCACCCGCTGGCCGCCGCGCACGGTCTGGAGCGCGCCGAGGACGGCCTCGCGGCCGGCGCCGTGGCGCTCGAGGAGCTGCTGGCCCTCGCCGCCCGCCTCGGCCGTCCCGAGCAGGAGGTGCTCGGTGGAGGTGTACTCGTCGCCCAGGCGCCTCGCCTCCTCCTGGGCGCGCTCGAGGACGCGCTTGGCTCGAGCGTCGAGGCTGAGGCTGCCGCCCTGGATGTGTGCGCGTCGCGCCAGTGTCGCGGCGAGCTCGCCCCGGAACGCGGCGAGGTCCACGCCCAGCCGCCGGAGCGTCTCGGCGGGGATGCCGTCGTCGGGTTCGACCAGCGCCGACAGCAGGTGCTCGGCGTCGAGCACGGGGCTCTGCATCCGCTCGGCGAGCTGCTGGGCGGCGACGATGGCCTCCTGGGCCTTCTCGGTGAATCGATCGAGTTGCATGGCGTCGGTCTCGTGTTCAGGTGGTGGTCGTGCGTGGGTCCGGCTGGTTGACGATGTCGACGAAGGTCCTGGCGGCCTCGCGGGCCTCGTCGCCGAGGGCGGTCGGGAGGACGACGCGGACCCGGAGGTACAGGTCGCCGGTGCCCTCGCCCTTGAGGCGCGGCATGCCCTGGCCGGTGAGCCGGAACGTCCGGCCGGCCTGGGTGCCCGCGGGGATCGTGAGCAGGATGCGGCCCTTGAGGGTGGCGACGGCGACCTCCGCGCCCAGCAGCGCCTCGCCGAGGGTCACGGGGAGCTCCCGCTCGAGGTCCGCGCCGCGGCGGGCGTACAGGTCGTGGGGCTTGAGCTTGACGGTGACGACGACGTCGCCCCCGTTCGGGCCCTTGCCCGAGAGCTTCACGCGACTGCCGTTGTCCGCGCCACGCGGGATCTGGACCTCGTAGCGCTTGCCGCCGAGCTCGATCAGCCGCTTGGTGCCGTGGTAGGCCTCCTCGAGCGTGAGCTCCGCGGAAGCCTCGATCTCGGTCGATGGCTTGCGCGTCGTGGCGGGCCTGCCCGCGGGCGCCGCAGCGGATCCGTCGAGGCCCATGCCGGCGAGGATGTCCTCGAACGACGGGCCTGGCCCACCGGTCCGGCGCGCCGCCCGATCGGCGGCGGCGTTCCTCGGACCCGTGGCGGACGCGCCGGCGGCCGCACCGGAGAAGAACATCCGGAAGAAGTCCGAGAAACCGGGGTCCCCGGCGCCCGCGGTCCGGAACTCGTAGCGGACGTTGCCCGCCCCTCCGGTGCCGCCCTGTGCCCCACCGAAGCCGGTGAAACCCGCGAACGGACCACCAGGACCAAACGGATCGGCGCCGCCGGCACCCGCACCCTGGAACCTGTCCCAGTTCGCTCCGAGCAGGTCGTACTGCTTGCGCTTGTCGGGGTCGGACAGGACGGCGTTGGCCTCGTTCACGTCCTTGAACCGCTTCTCGGCCTCCTTGTCGCCAGCGTTCCGGTCGGGATGATGCTCGCGCGCGAGCTTCCGGAACGCCTTCTTGATCTCAGCCTGCGACGCCGTTCTCGGGACGCCCAGAGTCTGGTAGTAGTCCCGGTACTCCATGAGCGTGCGCCGCCTGGACGCCGATCAGGGCGTGCCCAGACTGCGTGTCGCCGCTCGGACGTCCGAGGCGAAGGCGCCGGCGAGGACCGGAGCGAGCGCGCTCGGACGCGCGTGAGCGAGGACCGGAGTCGGCAACGCGCGGATCGGACGTCCCAGTGGCGACCCTCCCTACCGGTTCGGCTG
>DATDJA010000050.1:0-8857 GCA_036520795.1 Candidatus Limnocylindrales bacterium | reverse complement strand
CGGGATCCTTGCGGCCGTCACGACCGCCCTGGCGGCAGCGGGCACCGTGCTGGTCATGATCAACCCGCCGCCGGCGCCGGTGATCGCGATCGCCCTGACGATCGCCGCGCTCATCTTCGGCATCGCCGCGATCCTCCTCCTCCGCCCTCGACGCTGATCGGGGGTGGCCCGCCTCCTCCTCGTCGCCTCCGGCGCGATCTGGCTCGCTGCGGGGCTGGCCGGGCTGGTGCTGGCGGCGATCGGCACGGAGCGGCTGGAGCGCCTCCTTCCGCCCCTGGTGATCGACACCGACGCCATCCGTGCGGCGATCGTCTCGGTTGCCGTCGCGTTCATCCTGGTGGCGCTCGCGCATGGCGCGGTCGTCCTTGGGCTCCGCGCCCGCCACGAGCTCGCGTGGACGGCGGGCATCCTCATGAGCGCGGTGCTGGCAGCGCTGTTCGTGGCACTCGCCGCGGCCGCGGCAGCGAGCGCCGCGGCTGAGCCAGAACGCGCGCTCGCCTACCTCGCGGCGACGGTTGTGGCGGTCATCGGTGCCGTTGCCTACGTGATCGTCACGGTGCGGCTGGTGGGCGAACGCAGGTCCGGATCGACCCTCTGAAGGGCTGCCCGATGTCTGCTATGCTCCGGCCCCGTCACTCCCGCGGGCCCGTGGTGTAGTGGCCCAACATGCCAGCCTGTCACGCTGGAGATCGCCGGTTCGAATCCGGTCGGGCCCGCCACTCGTCGCTTCCTGGCGGCGCCCCCTCGTCCACCGGTAGCGGTGGAGCCATGGTGAATGTCGCGCGTCGCGCGGCGCGCCGCAGTGCCCCCAGCACGGCCGGCCCCAGCGCGAGCAGGAGCAGGGTGGTCGTGATCGCTCGACCGATGTCCCAGCCCAATGACGTGACGAGCGTGAACGTCAGGAAGCGTCCGAGATTCTCGAGTGTGGGTGCCCCCGCGACGAAGGAGAGCTCGCTGCCGAGCCCAATGGCGAACGGCCAGAACCACAGGTTCATGGCAATCCCGTACGCGAGGGACGCCATGGCGCCGTAGGCGATCAGCATCGCGATCTCGGCGCGGCCGCGCGCCGGCGGCAGGAGTCCGGCCCCGAGGCCAACCCACGATGCGGCGAGCATCTGGAACGGCAGCCATGGGCCGACGCCTCCCGTGAGCAGCGCCGATCCGAAGAGGGTCGTCGATCCGAGCACGAAGCCGAATCCCGGGCCGAAGACTCGTCCGCCCAGCACGAGCAGGACGAAGACGGTCTCGACGCCGGCCGTCCCCGCGCCGAGCGGCCGAGCCGCGGCTCCGAGCGCCGACAGGATTCCCAGCATGGCGAGTGACCGCGCGTCGAGCCGTCCGGACGCGACCTCGGCAAGCATCACGGCCACGATCAGCGGGAGAACGACGACGAGGAGCAGCGGCGACGGAACCGGGCCGGTCGTGGTCGCCTCGCCCATCAGCAGCGGCCATCCGAACGCCATGGCCCCGACCACCGACCCGGCGACGAGGATCGGAATCGTGCGTGCCGGGAGCGGCACCGCGGCGTGGCGGGCGATCACCGAGCCGCCCCTGGCGCCGTGCTCGACAGCAGGGCTTCGCGCACCTGGTCGATGGTGAGCCAACCCGGGCCGATGACTTTGGCGACCTGCGGCGCCAGGGCGGGCGAGGCGCTGAGGACCTCCGTTGGCGACCCGTCGGCGACCAGCTCGCCGGCGGCAAGGACGAGGACGCGATCGGCGACGGCCGCCGCCATCTCGACATCGTGCGTGGCCACGAGCACCGCATGCCCGTGCTGCGCGAGGTCGCGGAGGACGGCGGCGAACCGTCGCTTCGTCGGATAGTCGAGCCCGCGGGTCGGCTCGTCGAGGAGGACGACGCTCGGCGCGGCCGCCAGCTGGATGGCCAGCACGAGCGCCAGGCGCTGTCCCTCCGACAGGTCGCGCGGGTGGGCTCCCGGTCGAATCCCGTCGTGGAGCTGGTCGAGGAGCGTCCGCGTCGTGCCCGCGGACGCGGTCGCATCGAGGTCCGACCGCTCGCATTCGGCCGCGACGCTGTCGAGATACAGGAGGTCTCCGGGCGTCTGCGGCACGAGGCCCACCATGCGCCGGGCGCCGTCATCATCGACCGCCGCAGGGTCGACGCCGTCGACCAGGACCCGACCGGCGGAACGGCGCCCGACGCCTCGGAGCGCCCAGAGCAGCGACGACTTCCCCGACCCGTTGCGGCCCATCAGCACGGCCACCTCACCTGCCCGCAGCTCGAGGGTTACGTCGCGCAGCGCCACCGTGGCCCCGTACCGGACCGAGATGCCCGACGCGGCGAGTGCCGTCCCACCGGCGATGCCTGCCCTGGCGGCCGGTGGTGGGCCGAGTCGGTCTCGAATGCCGCCCGCGCGACTGCGCGCGTCGCGAATCGACAGTGGAAGCGGCGTCCATCCGGCCAGTCGCCCGAGCTCGACCACGGGCGGCACGATGTCGCCATCGGCCAGGAGGGCACCGGGGTCGCCGAATCGGGCCGCGCCGTCCGCCGTGAGCTGGATCAGGCGGTCGGCGTATTGCACCGCTCGCTCCAGCCGGTGCTCGGCCAGCACCACCGTCATCCCCAGGTCGTGGACGAGCCGCAGGATCGCGGCCAGCACTTCCTCGGCTGCCGTCGGGTCGAGCGCGGATGTCGGCTCGTCGAGCACCAGGATTCTCGGCCCCGCGGTCAGGACCGAGCCGATGGCGACGCGCTGCTGCTGGCCGCCCGACAGGTCGCGCAAGGGTCGGCCTCGCAGGTCGGCGATGCCCAGCAGGTCGAGCGTCTCCTCGACGCGGGTGCGCATCACCGGCGGTGGAACCGCCAGCTGCTCCATCGCGTACGCGAGCTCTTCCTCGACCGTATCGGTGACGAAGCCATGGGCAGGGTCCTGCGCCACGAAGCCGACGAGGTCGGCCAGCTCGCGCGGAGGGTGATCCCTCGGATCCCGCCCGGCGACCGTGACGCGGCCGCTCAGCGTGCCGCCGGTGAAGTGGGGAACGAGGCCGTTGATGGTGCGTAGGAAGGTCGTCTTGCCCGAACCTGTCGGGCCGGCCACGAGGCACAGCTCGCCCTCGCCGATCTCGAGCGTCACGTCGCGGATCGCGGGTTGCGACGCGCCGTCATACGTGACAGTGACCCGGTCGAAGCTGATCACGGTCGCACCGCCGACGCGCCGGTCACCGCGGTGAGGGTTGCTGCTGCGCTTGCTGCCCTGAGCGGGGGCATCGGCGCCATGACCGCGGGCAGCGCGGCGGCGAGGATGCCGAGCGTCGGGAGGACCGCGAGCTCAGGCCACTCGAGCGGGACGAGCGAGGGGTGGAGGCTGGCCGGGTCGAGCATGGCTCCCAGCGTGAGCAAGGCCACGGCCGCGCCGGTCGAGGCAACGATCGCCCATTCCGCGGCATGCCACGGATCGTCGCGGTAGTGAGTGTGGCGCGTTCGTCGACCTGCGGCCCACATGCCGACGACGACGAGCACCAGCCCGATACCCAGGCTCGGCGCACCGAAGGGCACGGGCGCCGACCCATCGAGGAGGCCGTACAGGCCGATGCTCGCACCGAGGAGGCCCACGATGAGCAGGCCCGCGGTGACGCGCCGCCGCACCGGCGACTCGCCGGCTGACCGCCCGTAGCCGCGAGCGTCCATGGCCGCCGCGAGCGAGACCGAGCGGTCCAGCGCGTCCTCGAGCACCGGGAGCAGGACGGCCCGGGTTCCGCCGCGGCCGCTGCGCAGCCGCCGCGCGCGGCGGACGCGAGTGACGCTCTCCACCAGCTGCGGGGCCATGCTGAGTGCCACGGTGACGGCGGCGCCGACCTCGTACAGCGCGTTCGGCAGCAGCCGCAGAAGTCGCTTCGGGTTGGCGAGGCTGTTCGCCGCTCCGAAGCAGATCACGATCGTCGCGAGCCGAAGCCCGTCGTAGAACGCCGCGAGGATGCTCTCGGCCGTGACCTCGCCGCCGATGCGGATGCCGGCCACCCAGTCGGGCAGCGGGATCTCGGGCAGGGTGAAGAGCACGGTCGTGCCGTACTCGCCGCCGAACAGGATGCGGAGGCCGACCCGCAGCACGACGATCAGCAGGCCGATACGAAGGTAGAGGCCAAAACCACGGCCCCAGGGGGCGTCCTCGCGGCGTGCCTGCACGACCAGCGCGACGACGCCGATGATGAGCCCGAGCAGGAGCGGGTTAGTCGTCGCGCTCGCGACGACGGCCAGGCCGATCGCCCATAGCCACCAGGCGCCGGGATGCACCGCACGTGGAGGCGCCGCGGATCCGAGCCGCTCAAACATGACCCGGATCCCGCGCACGGCGCTGCATGACGACCGCCGATCCCGCCACCGCGACCACGAGTGCGAGGCCTACCACGGTCGGCAAGGGCCCGGTGCCGCCGGCCTCGATCGTCCCGGGCGCCGATGCCGGGGAGGCAGTCGGCGTCGGCTGTGTGGCCGGGTCCTCGCTGGCGTCAGCCAGCGCCGGCGTCGAGGTCGCGGCCGGCGTGGCGCGGAGGGTCAGGCTCGTCGCCGGGGACGGCGCCGCGGTCACCGGTTGCGCGGTCGCCGCCGGTGCAGGGGCGCGGGACGAGGCGGGCGTCGACCGGGCGGTTGGGATGGGCGTGACCCGCGCCGTGGGTGCGGCCGTCGGCGTGGTGGCCGGCGTCGGCGGGGCGAGGGCGGGCGGCGCCACGGACGGTGGCGTGGCGGCCTGACCCTGCACGAAGGCCCACCCCTCGACGGCTCCCTGCTTCGGCTTCGATGCCGCGGCGCCAACCGGGCTGTAGGTCCACGAGCCGCCTCGGGTCGCCGTCCAGTACGACCAGTACGCGGTCGCCGGGGGCGTGGTCGAGCACGCCTGGGTCGCCGCGCCCGGCCGCCCGCCGATGCGGCACACGAATCCGGGCACGCTGGATACCTGCACGACGGCGTGCCCCGCGTCGATCAGTGCGGCAAGGCCTGTCGATGGCGGGCCAGGCACGCACCGGACGACGATGCCGGCGTCGAAGGCTGTCAGATCGACAATGACGGTCACGCCCGCGCTCGTCGGACACGCGCCGCCGGTCCATGCGGCGGCGGCAGGCGGCGCCGACGCCCCGCTGACGAGAAGGGACGCGAGGAGCAGACCGGCGGCCGCCGGCGCGCGCGATCGTGCCCCGAGGGAGCGGGTCAGCTGACGGCCCTCCTCCGGCGGACGGTCACCAGGGCCGCGGCGGCCGCGACCGCAAGCGCTGCGAGGGTCTCCCATGACGCGGGCTCGGCGGCCCCGGTCGACGTGTCGGGGAGCTCTCCCTCGTCCGCCGACGGGGCCGGCGTAGCCGGGGGCAGCGAATCGGAGGGCGACGGCGTCGGTACGGGACCGGTCGACGCGCACTCGAGCACCGGCGCCTCTTCGCTGGCTCCGATGGCACTGAGCTGGTCGAGCGGAGGTGCGCCGAACGTGAGCACGGCCTGCGGAGTCGAGAAGATGAGGAAGCCGGGGATGCCGACCGCCCAGCCGATCGCTCCGATCTCCGCCGGATCGGCGTCGCAGCCGAGTGCGAGCGAGGTCACGAACGCGGCGGCCGCATCGGCCGACGATGTCTCACCGGCCGCCCGCAGGGCCTGGCCCGCGACGCCGCTGCTGTTCGTGTTCGCGATCCCAAATGACGGGAATCCGCCATCCGGCTGCTGGATCGAGAGGAGCCACGACACCGCTTCCGATGCATCGGTCGTGGCGCCTCCGGCAAGGAGCGCCTGGAGCGCGGTGGCCGTCGTGTCGGGGTCCTCGGCACCCGGACCGGCCGGGCACGATCCGTCGAAGGAGAACTCGCCGGACGGGCACTGGCCGGCGCCCAGCCAGGTCACCGCCGAAGCGGGCACACCGCCGCTCGTGCGTGCCAGCGCGAGAACCGCGAGTGACTGGTCGAAGATCGACGCCGTCCCGAAGCGGCCCGCATCCGGCCCGCCTCCGATCAGCAAGGCCCGCAGCTCCGCCTCCAGGTCGTGCCCCCCGAAGGCGGTCGGGTCCGCGCCCTGCACCTGCACGGCCAGCAGCACCTTGGCCAGCGCGCCCGGCGCCACCACGCCTCCGGGCATGACGAAGCCGTCGAGGTTGGCAGCCATCCCGGCCAGGGCCGTGTCCGCGGCGGCCTGTCCCGCGCCAACCGCGGCGAAGGCGAAGATGGCGTCGGCCAGGCTGCCGACGCCGAGCGATGGATCGGTCTCAACCTGTTGTGCGATCCAGCCGGCTGCCGCCAGGGCCGGATCGGTGGTGGTCGGGAGGTCGCCCGCGCGGGCGGGCGCGAGCACGGCGAGTGCGAGCAGGAAGGCCAGAATTACGGCCGTTGCGACCTGCGCAGTCCGCGACGCAGGACGGGTGAGGACACCGGGCATCGAATGCGTTTCCTTTCGATCCGGGCCAGGACCGAGACCCGAATCGGCGGCGGTCGTCCTTGGACGGTCGACCGTCCAGCGATCCCGGCTCCCGTTCGCAGACCTCGGCGACGTGATGGAGCGGACGCTCGCGGCCAGGCATTCCGGCTTGCCGAAGGACGATGTCCTGCGGCCCACGGCTGCGGGTCAGCGTCGGCGTTTGACCGACTTCCCCTGTCCGTGAGCGTTCGTTGGATGTGCGATCGACTCTACCACCGGGGCCGGCTCAGACGACGCGATACTCGCTCGTCAGGTGCAGGTTCACGATCGCAACGTCGAGCGCTTCCGGCTCATCGGCGCCCGGTGCGACCAGCGTGACGGCGGTCAGCGGCAGGAATGGGCGCGAGCTGCGTGACAGCACGTCGTGCTCCGAGCCCGGCGCCAGGTGCGCGGTCCCGGTCAGCTCGTACGCTCCGGCCCGCACGAAGACCGCTCGCTCCTGCCGGGCGCGGCGCCGTTCGGGAGGGCTGACCAGCGGCGGCGGAACGACGATCTGGATCTCGCTCGGGCTGATCTCGAGCCAGTTTCCCGGGTCAGGGCTGGCACCGAGTGGAAGGACGCGGAACATGTCGCCGCGCTGGAGGATGTCGGTGATCCGCTCGTCGCTCGAGCTGATGTGCCCGCGAATCTCGACTTCGCGTGTGACGAGGCGGATCGGCAGAAGCATGCGCAGGGCAGAGTCAGCCATGGGCACCGCCGCTGCCCTGCACCGCCTCACGAGTGGCAGTGCGGCTTGCCGCTTCCTTCTCGGCATTGGCCTGTCGGTGGCGAGTCATGACTTCGCAGGCCTCGTCGATATCGCTCGTGACTGTCACCAGATCAAGGTCCTCGGGGCTGACCTTCTCCTCGTAGAGGGGCTTCTCACGAATCCACTCCATCATGCCCTCCCAGTAGTCCGTCCCGTACAGGACCACGGGGAAGTGCTCGACCTTTCCGGTCTGGATGAGGGTCAACGCCTCGAACAGCTCGTCAAGCGTGCCGAAGCCGCCGGGAAAGATCACGAACCCCGACGCGTACTTCACGAACATGACCTTGCGGACGAAGAAGTAGCGGAACTCCATACCGAGGTCGACGTACTCGTTGAGCCCTTGCTCGAACGGAAGCTCGATGTTGCAGCCGATGGAGAGGCCGCCACCTTCCTGCGCTCCGCGGTTGGCCGCCTCCATGATGCCCGGGCCTCCACCGGTGATGATGGCGAAGCCATCCCGCGCCAGGGCGGCGGCGAGGCGTCGCGCCGCACCGTAGTACCGGTTGCGACGTCCGACGCGGGCCGAGCCGAAGATGCTGACCGCGGGTCCGATGTCGGCCAGGGCGTCGAAGCCCTCCACGAACTCGCCCATGATCCGCAGCGTCCGCCACGTGTCGGTGTCCTGGAATCGGACGGCGGGCTCCCCCTGGCGCAGCAGCCGGAGGTCCTCCGTGCCCCGGTCGGGCGATCCGCCGCCGCGGACCACGACCGCACCGCGCCGTCGCTCGGGCTCCTTCTTCCTCCGTGGCATTGGTACTCCTCGTGCTCGACACTCGCTGCCCGGAATGGTAGGGTGCGCCTTCGCCGGGACGCCCCTTTCGAAGGCGTCGCGCCGGTTGGACCACGCCAGGGGAAGAATTCTATTGCCGCATCTCCTGCGGCGCGTCGCGGCACTGACCATCCTGAGCGCGCTTGGGATCGCACTCCTTGCGCCGCTGACCGCCCGCTCCGCGCTCGCTGACCCGCCCGTGATCGACGAGCCCATGCTCGCCGACGTGGCGGTTCCGACCGGCGCCGTGGAACGTGGGATGCTTGCCGGCCGCAGCGGCGGCGCAACGCTCTCGTTCATGGCTCCCGCCGAGCTCGGTGGATCCGTCGAGCGCCTTGGAGATGCGCAAGAATTGACTCCCCCCTCGGCGCCGATGGAGGCCACGCTCTACCCCGAGTCCCGGCCCGGCGCGCCGCCGGCCGAGGTCGTGGCCACGCCCGACACCGCGGGCGACACCGTCACCGGCCAGGCATCGTGGTACTGCCACGTCGTCGGAACGTGTCCCGCCGGGTTCGGCCCAGCCGATGCGTTCGTCGCCCTTCCCGGAGCCCTCGGCGGCGCCGGCGGACAGGGCGTCCTCGCCATCGTCACCGTGTGCGCCGACCGATGCGTCGAGCTGCCGGTGGTCGACTACTGCGGCTGCTACTGGGGGACCGCCGACCAGCGCGTCGCCGACCTGTCGGCCGCGGCCTGGGCGCTCGTCACCGACAGCCCGCGCAGCGCCGGGGTCCTGACCGTCACGATTCACTTCGGCGGCTGAGGGCTCGCCCGCACGGCAAGCGAGCCGGAATCCGTTACGGGGCAGGGAGTAGCATCGGTGGATGCTCCAGCCGATCAGGGTAGGACACGTCGTACTCAAGGTCCGGGATCTAGATCGGTCGCTCGCCTTCTATCGCGACCTGCTCGGGTTCCAGGTATCGAGCGAGATGAGCAAC
>DATDJA010000049.1:0-3499 GCA_036520795.1 Candidatus Limnocylindrales bacterium | reverse complement strand
GCGCGTGCCCCAGCCGGGCGACAGGATCTGCGGCAACTGCAGCGAGGCCAACGACGCCACGCGCAAGTTCTGCCGGCGGTGTGGGAACAGTCTCGTCGCCGCCCAGATCGTGGCCGAGAAGAAGCTTCCCTGGTACCGGCGCATCTTCGTCCGCAAGCCCAAGCAGCCCAAGCCGATGGCCGCCGGCGCCCGCGTGAGCTCGATGCAGGCCGGCGCCAAGTCCGGTTGGCGCGGGCTGATGAACGCGAGGGCCTTCATCGTCGGGCTCCTGGCCGTCGCCATCGGGCTCGGGATCGTCGGGTACGTCGCCGTGCCGGGCGTGTCCAAGTTCGCCGGCGAGCTGACGAACGGCGGCCTGCCCGGCATCGCCACCAGGATCGGCAACTTCTTCAACCCGCCCCAGGTGCTCGTGCGGCCGATCAAGGACGAGCTCACTGCGAGCAACGAGGTCGCCGACCACCCGATCGCGCTGCTGTTCGACAGCCGGTCGAACACGGACTGGCGGGCCGACGGCACCCGGCCGAGCGCGAAGGCCACCTTCACCGACAAGGTCGACCTGCTCTCGACCTACGTGTACTCGGGCACCGCCGGCGACGACTTCGTCAACCTGCGCCGGCCGGCGACGCTGCAGTTCACGTTCCCCGACGGGACGTCGCAGACCGTGACCCTCCAGGACATCCACGACAAGCAGTTCTTCGAGCTCAAGGCCTCGGGGGTCGACGAGGTCACGATCACCGTCCTCACGACGACCGGGCCCGAGGACGCTCCGGTGGCGATCTCGGAGATCGAGTTCTTCAAGAAGGGCGACGGATCGGCGCCGGCCCCTTCGAACTGATCAGGCGGGGCGGGCGGCCGCGGCGGTGGCGCCGCCCAAGCCGAGGCCCTCGAGGACGGCGGCGTACTCCAACCGGTCTCGGCTCGCGGCCCCCGTGTCGCCCGCGCGGTCACGCGCCTCGATGAGCATGCGCCACAGCGAATCCTGGTAGCGGTCGATCTCGAGCCCGAAGCGGCAGGCGCGGACCGTCGTGGCGTAGTCCCCCGCGAGCATTGACTCGGACGCCAGCTCGCCCGCCGCCTCGACGGCGGCCTCGCGGTAGTGATCCCGACGCGGGCCGATCCACTCCGCTGGCCCCTCCTCCGGCAGCAGCTCCCCGCCGTAGAGCTCGAGCGCCAGCGCGTAGGCGGCCGACGCCAGCTCGCCCCGCGCCCGGGCCGCCCGCCCCTCGGCGAGCGCGTGATCGAAGCGGCCGAGGTCGAAGGCGTCCGGCGCGACGTCGAGTCGGTACGCGTCGCCCTCACGTACGACGAGCGAGCCCCCGAGCGGCGCCGCGACCTCGTCCAGCCACCTCCGCAGCGCTGACAGTGCGACGTGCAGGCTGCGCGCGCCGGCGGTCGCGTCGGCGTCGGACCACAGCGCCTCCTGGATGACCTCGCGATGGACCGCGACGCCGGCGTGCACGGCGAGCAGTCGCAGCAGGCTGCGCACGCGAGGCTTGGCGCCGTCGAGCAGGACCCGGTGGCCGTCGATGTCGAGGGCGAACCCGCCCAGCGTGCGAATCCGGATCGCGGGCGCGTGACCGGACGTGCCGTTCGTGTGGACAGTCAGGCCGTTCGTGCCTGCGCCGGCGTGCCCGTTGGACCCGGCCTGCCCGTTGACGACCGCCTCGGCGCCCATGACGCCCACGGCGTCACGACCAGCGCCGGGGTTACCGTCGAGGCCCGCCCTGGGCACCACGAGCCCCGTGTCCGCGGCGACGCTCTCGACCAGGAGCGCGTACTCCGCGCCACGCACCTCGTCCACGTCCGCCAGCGCCGCGTAGGCGTACATGCGCGCGGGCTGTGATCCGGCGGCGCGACCGGCCGACTCCGCGGCGAGCGCCGCGTCGCGCGCGTCCGGCGTCCCGAGGCTCGCCGCGGCCAGCGCCGCGAGACCCCTCGCCCACGCTTCGAGCACCCCGGCGCCGAGGCGCCGGAACTCGGCCGTGCCGGCGTCCGCGGCTGCGAGCCTGCCCTCAGGGTCCTCCGTCGCCGCCCATGCCCCGGCGAGGTCGAGCAGGGCTCGCCCCCACGCGTCCTGCGACCCGTCGTCGGCCGGCTCGCCCATGATCGGGGCTGACCCGGCGTGCGGGGCGAGGCGCACCACGAGCGATCGCCCCAGCCTCGCCAGCCACGGCGACCCGGCGCGCTCGGCCTCTTCGACCGCCCGGTCCATGGCGCGCGCATCCCACGGCTGGCCGCCGAGCCGACCAGCGACGACCGCCCCGAGGCGGGCCGCAGCACAGGCGACCAAGCCCGCTTCGCCGGCATCCGCGGTCGCGCTGAGCAGCCGCTGGGCGTTGCCCACTTCGCCGGCCGCCAGGAGCAGCAGCCCGCGCGCGACCGGAGCCGCCGGATCGTCCAGCCGGGCGGCGTCGCGAGCGCCGACCACCGGCTCGCGAACGAGGCCCGTGCGCAGCGCGCCGACGGCGTCGGGCGTGGGCATCGCCACGGGGTCGAGCCAGGCGGCGATCCGCTGCCGCTCCCGGCGCGGCGCGTCGGCGGCCCGAGACGGCCCGAACGCGGTCTCGGCGCGGACATACCCGTCGATCGCCGCCGACCAGCGACCGTCGTTGCGGGCACGCCGCGCGGCGGCCAGCGCCACCCAGGGATCATGGCGCTCGATCGCGGGCGGCACGGCGTCGACCCAGGCGCTCTGTTCCGTCGCCGCCAGGCGCTCGCCCTGGCCGCCAAGGAGCCGCCGCACCGCGTCCCAGTCCTCTGCCCGGCAGAAGGCACGGAGCGCCTCGGGGAGCGCGCCGCCCGCCTCGAGGACCTCGCCCGCGCGTGCGTGACGCGCACGGGCCTCCGCCTCGCCATACCCCTCCACGAGCATCCGGTCGAGGTGCTGGCGCAGGACCTCGTGGTAGCGGAACGCCTCGTCGTCGTCCTCGACCGGCACCGTGAACACGCTGCGGCGCGCCAGCTCGTCGAGCAGGACGCCGCTGCCCGTCGTCCCCCGCAGGCGGTCGCACAGCGGCCCGGACAGCCGGCCCAGCACGCAGGTGTCGACAAGGAACTCGCGCAGGTCCTCGCGCAGGCCGAACAGCACGTTCTGGGCGAGGTACTCGCGCAGCAGGCGCCCGCTCATCTCGGCGCCGCTCAGGACCCGCCGCCGCTCGTCGGCGGACCGTCCGCGCGTCGCCAGGTGGAACAGCTGGAGACCCGCGGCCCAGCCCTCCGTGCGGCGGGCCAGCACCGCGAGATCGCCCGGCAGGACGGGGTCGTGATAGACGTCACGGAACAGCTGCTCGACCTCCCAGGCCCGGAACCGCAGGTCGTCCGGCCCAAGCTCCAGGAGCTCGCCCGAGACCCGCAGCCTCGGGAGGTTGATCGAGGGCGGCACGCGGCAGGCGACGATCACCCCCAGCCACGGCGGCGCGTAGTCGACCAGGCGACCGAGGGCGGCCTCCGCGGCCGTGCCCTCGAGCGCGTGTCCGTCGTCGATCACGAGCGTGGCCGC
>DATDJA010000048.1:0-2577 GCA_036520795.1 Candidatus Limnocylindrales bacterium | reverse complement strand
CGGCTCCGGTCGGTGAGCAACGGCGCCTCCTGCCCGCATGGTTCGACCGCTCGAGCCTGTCCGACGCCGGACCCATCGAGTGGCTCAAAGCCCGGATCAACGAGACGCCGATCCGGCCGGACCGGTCCGCCGGGCTGTCCCGCGAGGGCGGCGGGCGCTTCGACCGGCTCGACGTGTGGCTGTTGATCGTGCTGGTGGTGGCGGCGATGTCGTTGCGCATGTTCCGGCTCGCGGAGCCGGCGCGCATGCACTTCGACGAGGTCTACCACGCGCGCACGGCGACGGAGTTCCTCCAGGACTGGCGCTACGGGATCTCGCACTACATCTACGAGTGGACCCATCCCCACCTCGCCAAGTACGCGATGGCCGGTGGGATCGTCCTGTTCGCGGGCCACGACACGCAGGCGACCAGCGACCTCGGCGTGCCCGTCCGCGACGCCGCGATCGAGCCGCGGCGCGCTGACCCGCTCTCGAGCACGGCTCGGGCCGGGGATCGGGTGTGGGTGGCGACCGGCTCCGAGCTGTCCGGGTACGACCTGCAGACGCGCAAGCTGGCTGCCACGTGGCCGGTGGACGGCGCCAGCGCGGTGACCTACGACCAGAGCGGCAACCAGCTGTTCGTGGGCACCGACTCAGGCGAGCTCTATTCGCTCGATGTGGCGTCGCTCGACGGCGACCCGGGCACCCCCGCCGACCTGCTCGTCCAGCCCGAGCTCGTCACGACCCTGGACGCCCCGATCACGCGTCTCGCGTCGTTCGACGACGGCCAGCACGTCGCGGCGATCCTGCCCGACGACGTGGTCGCGGTCGTCGATCCGGCCAGCGGCACTGAGGTGGGACGGAGCGTCGTCGCGGGCGCCGTGGACCTCGCGGCGGCGGCCAGCGGCGAGTTCATCGTCGCCACGCCAGGGGACGTCGCGGACGCCGCCGCTGCGGCGGAGTCTCTCGCCTCGATCCTGGGCGGCGAGGCGGCGACCTACGAGGATCGGCTGGCGGACGTCGAGCGCGAGTCGGTCGTGATCGCCCCGGCCCCCGAAGGCGAGACGCTGACCAAGCTCCAAGCCGCGATCGACGACGGCACGCTGGCCGGCGTCGCGATCGAGACGGTGCAGCAGCTGGCCGTGGCCGGGTCCGACGGCGTCTCGCTGCTCTCGACGAGCGGCGACGTCGCCGCCACCGTGCCGTTGTCGGGGGGCGCTGCGGGCCTCGCGCTCGTCAGCGGCGTCGACGACAGCACGCAGCTGTACGTGACCACGAAGGACGCCACGACCGGTGAGCCGCAGGTCGCGGTGATCGCGGTATCGGGGAAGGCCGCCGCGGGCGGTCCGGACGTCACCGACACGATCAAGATGCCTGCTCAGGGCACCCGCGTCCTGTTCGACGCCGCCGCCGAGATGGTGGAGGTCCTGGGGACCACGCGGGACGGCGCTGGGAGCACGGTCTACGTCCTCGAGCCCCACGGCAATCCACCAACCGTGTTCGCCGACCAGGAGGTCCCGTTCGCCCCTGCGGCCCTGGTGCTCGACCACAACGAGGACTTCCCGACCGCCAACCGGGGCCAGATCCTGGCCTTCGGCGCGGGCGGCGAGAGCGCCTCGCTCGACATCGGCCACTACGCGTTCGCGTGGCGCCTGCCGGGCGTCGCCATGGGCGCGCTCACGGTCGCCCTCCTGTTCCTGCTGACCCGGATCCTGTTCCGGCGGCGCGCGATCGCCGTGCTCGTCGGGGCGTTCGCGCTGCTCGACGGGATGTTCTTCGTCCAGAGCCGGATCGCGATGAACGACGTCTATACCGGCGCGTTCATCCTGGCCGCCTACTGCGTGTTCGCGTGGCTGTGGATCAAGCCCGGACGACCACGATGGGCCTTCTGGACGCTGATGCCGGTGATCGGCGTGCTGCTCGGCCTCGCGCTCGCGTCGAAGTGGGTGGCCGCCTACGCCATCGGCGCCCTGGGCATCCTGATCCTGGTCCGTTCGGCGCTCGGCCGCCTGATCCTCATCTTCGGGATGATCGGGCTCACCGGCGTCCTCGGCTGGATGGCGCTGGCGGTGCCGCCGGACAGCAAGGCGTCCGGCAACCTGATCTTCACGCTGATCATGGTCGCGCTCACGCTGGCCACCGTGGTGGTGACCGTCTACCACCCCATCGCGTGGTCGGACGAGGAGATGTGGCTCGCGGTGGCCGGACCGGCGGGAGTCGGCATCCTGATCGCCGTCGGCGCGATCCTGCTCGGCAAGGCTGACCACACGTACACGGTCGGTCCGGTCCAGTTCACGCTCCTCGAGGTCGCCTTCGCCTTCGTCGTCCTCGGGATCCTCGCCTACGCCGCGTTCGGCGTGGCCGGCAGGCTCGGATTCGGGCCGATGGCCCGTGCGCCCGAGCCGGACGATCCCCGAAGCCTGCTGCCGCCAGCGGAGCCACCCGCGGAGGGGTGGCTCCGCCTCGGGTCGTGGCTGGGCCTGCCGATCGTGTGGATGATCGGGTCGCTGCTCGTCGTCCCCGTGGTGGTCTACGTGATCACGTACATCCCCTGGGCCATGGTCGAGGGCCATCAGCTGTGGCCCGGCTGGCCGCCCG
>DATDJA010000047.1:0-2274 GCA_036520795.1 Candidatus Limnocylindrales bacterium | reverse complement strand
ACAGCGTCGGCCTGACGAACTTCGAGCTCGGACAGGCGCTCGTCCGGCTCGGCGCGGTGACGGGCATGGCCCTCGACGGCGGCGGGTCGACCACGATGGCCTACGACGGCAGGCTCCTGAACCGTCCCTCCGGGCCGTCCGAGCGGGCGATCGCGACCGGCCTCGTGTTCGAGTACACCGGCGTGTTCCTCCCCGATCCGGCCCCGCTCGTGTCACCCGACGGCGACGGGGTGCACGACACGCAAGCGCTGTCCTACCGCGTCGTCAGGCCGTCCGCGGTCACGGTCACACTGACCCGGCCGGACGGCTCGGTCGCGTCGACGGAGGCGGGTGATCGCGACCCGGGCGCCTACCCGCTCGCCTTCCCGCCGGCGGCGGCCGATGCGACCGCGGCCGAGGAGGTCGCGGAGGGTCGTTGGACGCTGACCGCGAGAGCCGTCGACGACGTGGGGCGGCCGACGACGATGAAGCGCGTGTTCGTGGTGAACTCGACGCTCGGCTTCGTGCGACCCGATCCTGCCGTCCTGCGGCTGCCGCCTGCCGGCGCGCCGTTCACGGTGCGCTTCAGGCTCACACGGGCGGCCCGCGTGGGTGTCGCGATCGAGCGTGCCGACGGGACCGCCGTGCGCGGGCTCGCGACGCGTGCGACGCCGGCCGGCGAGGGCTCCGTGACGTGGAACGGCCTCGGCCGCGACCGGAAGCCCGTCGCGGCAGGGAGCTACGTGGTGCGCGTCACGGCCACGAACGCACTCGGGCGCGTGGAGCAGACCGCAGCGTTCCGGGTGCGCCGCGTCGCGGCAGGCTGATCCCCGCCGACGCCTCGCCGGGGGTCGCTCCCCGCGCCTTGCGTACCATGGCCCCCGGTGCCGGTCGCATCCATCCTGAGCGAGATCACCGAGACCGTCACGTCGGTGATCGGCGACTACGGCCTCTACGCGGTGTTCCTCCTGATGCTGATCGACGCGGTGTTCCCCGCGGCCAGCGAGGTGGTCATGGTGTACGCCGGCGCGGTCGCTGCGGGTGCGTTCCCCGACCAGTCGGTGACGCTGTTCGGCCACGAGTTCGAGCCGGGCCTGCCCGCCTACCTGGCCATGGCGACCGCCGGCACGATCGGCTACCTGATCGGGTCGGTGCTCGGCTGGTGGGTCGGCGACTACGGCGGCCGCCCGTGGCTGGAACGTCACGGCCGCTGGCTGCACCTGAACGCGGAGCGCCTCGACCGGGCGGAGCGGTGGTTCGACCGGTGGGAGGGCTGGGCGGTGTTCCTCGGACGGATCAGCCCGGTGGTGCGATCGTTCATCTCGGTGCCGGCCGGGGTCTTCCGGGCCCGTTTCTGGCCGTACTTCTGGCTCACGCTCCTCGGATCGGCGATCTGGTGCTTCGCCTTCGCGGGCGCGGGCTGGGCCGCCGGCGAGAACTGGGAGGACTTCCACGAGGCGTTCAAGCTCGTCGACTACGCCGTCGCGGTGCTGCTCGTGGCAGGGATCGCGTTCGTCGGGTGGAAGCTTCTCCGGCGACGCCGCGCCGCCTGAGCCGACCGGACCGCGCGAGGGTCGCCCTACAATGCCCACCATGATCCCGCTCGTCGACGTCAAGGCACAGTACGCACCGCTGATCGGTGAGGTGCTCGAGCGCATCGCCGCGGTGATCGAGTCCGGCCGCCTGATCTTCGGGCCGGAGGTCGAGGGCTTCGAGCGCGAGGCCGCCGCGTACCTCGGCGTGCCGCACGCGATCGGGGTCGCGAACGGGACCGACGCCCTCGTGCTGTCCCTCGAGGGCATGGAGATCGGCGCGGGCGACGAGGTGATCTGCCCGTCGTTCACGTTCTTCGCCACCGCCGAAGCGATCGCCCGCGTGGGCGCCGTCCCCGTGTTCGCCGACATCGACCCGACGACGCTCGACCTCGATCCGGACGACGTCGCGGAGCGGGTCACCGAGCGGACCAGGGCGATCATGCCCGTGCACCTGTTCGGGCGGCCTGCCGGGCTCGAGCGGCTCGCCGCGCTCGGCCTGCCCCTGATCGAGGACGCCGCCCAGGCGTTCGGCGCCGCCGGTGTCGCGGCAACGGGTGTGTGCTCGACCTTCAGCTTCTTCCCCACCAAGAACCTCTTCGCGCTCGGCGACGGGGGCCTGGTGGCCTGTACCGACGAGGCGGTCGCCGAGCGGGTGCGCATGCTCCGCTTCCACGGCTCACGCGACAAGCGCACGTTCGAGCTGGTCGGGACGAACTCCCGTCTCGACGCGATCCAGGCAGCCGCGCTCAGGGTCTTCCTG
>DATDJA010000046.1:0-2816 GCA_036520795.1 Candidatus Limnocylindrales bacterium | reverse complement strand
GGGCGTCGTCGACCTCAACGGGATCCGGTTGCGGAACCGGCTCGTCACCTCCGCCAGCCTGCTGGGCTACGGGGCGTCGAAGCGACGGCTGATCCTGTACGGCCTCTCCCCGATCGCCCAGTGGGTCCCGCTGGAGCGCTTTGGCGCCGTGACCACGCGGACCATGACCCTTGAGCCGCGCGAGGGCCACTTCACCCTGCGCGAGGACTGGGGCGTCAGCGAGTTCCCGGCCATGCTCCGGCTGTACGGCAAGGCACTGCGGCGGGTCGACGCGGGCTGGCTCAACGCGTTCGGGTGGTCGAACATCGGCATCGAGCGCTACTTCGACGAGTACTTCGGCCGCACGGCGGACCTCAACCGGATCGTCTCGATCGGCGGCTTCTCGGCGGACGAGATCGTCCAGCTGGTCGAGACCGTCAACGAGCGGGCGAAGCCCGGCGAGATCGCGGCCATCGAGCTCAACGCCTCGTGCCACAACGTCAACTTCCCGTTCGAGACGATCCTCGAGGAGAGCCTCGCCCGCGCCGTCCCGCGCAGCCGTCACCCCGTGATCCTCAAGGTCTCGCCCGACGAGGACTATGGCTGGCAGGCGCGCCTGGCCGAGCAGCACGGGTGCGCGGGGATCACGGCGATCAACACCGTGAAGGGCCTGCGCCTGGACCCCGACACCGGCGAGCCGTGGCTCAAGAACCGCTACGGAGCGGTCTCAGGGCGGGCGATCAAGCCGATCGGGCTGCGCGTCGTCGCCGAGCTGCGCGACGCCGGGATCCGGCTGCCAATCATCGCCAACGGCGGGATCCGCGACTTCGACGACTGCCGCGAGTACTTCTGGGCCGGCGCCGACGCGGTGAGCCTCGGCTCCGCCGTCTGGCTCCAGCGCATGCCGCTGTACGCGCTGGGCCCGGTCGAGGGCCTGCGGATCCGCCGCCTGATCTCGCGGGTCGCCGGGTTCACGCCACCCGACGCGGCCCCGCACTGGCGTCCGGCCGTGGATGCCCCGTCGACCCGGCCCGACGTCATCGCGGAAACGCCGGTCGCCGCCACGTGACCGATACCGGCACGGTTGGCCGCCGCGCGGCATGATGGGCGGGTGACCGCCGAGCCCGCCCCGACGCCGCTGCCCCCCGACCCGGTCCAGTACGACGCCGTCCGCAACGAGCACGCCCGCAAGCGCGGGCTGCCCGGGCCGTACATCGCCGGCGGCACGGACCCCGAGCTGCCCGAGACCCTCGCGCGCGAGCGCCCCTACGTGCGCCTGCTGATCGCGATGGTGATCGCGATCGTCGTGATCGGGTTCCTGCTCGGCGTCGTCGAGGCGCTGCTCGCGGTGCCGCCGCTCGACGTCCCGCCGATCTGATCATGCCCCAGGAGCCGGCGCCGTCAGCCCTGCCGTCGGCGGCGATCGACGCGTCCGCCTGGTCCTCGGCCCAGGACGGCGTGGTCGAGTTCCTGCGCGACCTGATCCGGATCCCGTCGATCAACCCGCCGGACCCGCCGGGCGCCGAGCTCGCGGCCGCCGTGCGGATCGCGGACGAGCTGGGCCTGGCCGGTCTTGCGCCCGAGGTCGTCGAGGCCGTCCCGGGTCGCGGCAGCGTGGTGGCGCGACTGCGCGGCGACGGCACCGGCGGCGAGCCGCTGCTGCTCCTGTCACACCTCGACGTCGTCCCAGCGATCGCCGAGGACTGGACGCATCCCCCGTTCGCGGGCGACCTCGCGGATGGGTACGTGTGGGGCCGGGGCGCCGTCGACATGAAGGCGATGGTCGCGCTCGAGGTCGGCGTGCTGCGGCTGCTCGCCGGGCGAGCACGGGCGGCGGGCCTGGACCCGGCCGTCGACCCGGTGCCCGGCCTCCGGCGAGACCTCCTGTTTGCCTGCACCGCCGACGAGGAGGCGGGCGGCTGGAACGGCGCCGGCTGGCTGGTCGACAACCGGCCCGAGACGATCCGCGCGTCCGGCGCACTGAACGAGGCCGGGGGCATCCCGATCGAGATCGGCGGCCGGCGGTTCTACGCCATCGGGGTCGCCGAGAAGGGCTTCGAGGTCTACCGCATCCGGGTGCGGGGCACCTGGGGCCACGGCTCGATGCCCCGCGACGACAACGCGCTCGTCCTCGCCGCCGAGGTCGTGACCCGCATCGCCGTCAAGGGCGAGCCACGTCCGACGCCGGTCCTGCGCCGGCTGCTGGCCGAGGTGGCGGCGGCGCTCGAACCCGACCAGGCGAGGCTCATGGACGCGATCCTTGACGACGACCCCCGCCGCTCCGAGGCCGCGATCCGCGCCGCCTGCGACCCAGTCTACGCGCTTGCCCTGAGCGCGCTGCTGCGGGACACGTTCAGCCCCACGATCATGCACGCGGGCATCAAGTACAACGTGATCCCCGGCGAGGCGGTGATCGAGGTCGACGTCCGCAAGCTCCCGGGCACAACCGAGGGCGACGTCCGCGAGGAGTTGCTGGCGCGCATCGGCGACCTCGCGCCCCGCTGTGAGATCGAGCACGTGATCGGCGCGGTGCCGGTCGAGGCGCCGGCGGAAGGGGCGCTGTACGAGGCGATGGTCGCGGCCATCCGCGCCCACGACCCCGACGGCATCCCGGTCCCGGTCATCGCGCCGTTCGCCACCGACGCCAAGCACACCGCGAGGCTGGGCGTTCCGACCTACGGGTTCTCGCCGCTCCGCCTCGGGCCCGGGGAGCGGTTCCTCGACCGGTTCCACGCGGTGGACGAGCGGGTCGGCGTCGACGCGCTGCGCTGGGGCCTGCCCGTCCTGTACGACGTGGTCGCGGGCTACTGCGGCTGACCGGCGCCGTCGGCGCGGAG
>DATDJA010000045.1:0-6587 GCA_036520795.1 Candidatus Limnocylindrales bacterium | reverse complement strand
CCAGCACGAGCTTCGCCGCGTCCGGGTCGCAATGGACGTTCCACTCGCTGACGGGCGTCGTGTTGCCGGGGACGCGGTATGCCCCGCCCATGCACACCCAGCGGCGCAGCAGACGGGGGAGCGCAGGTTCCACGATCAGCGCAATGGCCAGGTTGGTCAGCGGACCCAAGGTGACGAGCGTGATCTCTCCGGGACGGCGCCGGGCCTCCTCGACGATGAGGTCGGGCCCGAAGCGCGCGGAGAGCGGCGTGCCCGGCTCCGGCAGCTCGGCGTAGCCCAGGCCGCGGGGTCCGTGCGTCTCGGGCGTGATCTCGAGCGCCCGCAGCAGGGGCGTCGGGCGTCCCGCGGCGACCTCGACGTCCGCACGGCCCGCGAGCTCGAGCACGGCCCGGGTGTTGCGCTCGGTGTCCTCGAGCGCCGCGTTCCCCGACAGGCACGTGACGGCGACGAGGTCCGCGTCGGGGCTGCCGCAGGCGTAGAGCAGCGCGAGCGCGTCGTCGATGCCGGTGTCGACGTCAAGGATCAGCGGGACGGTCATGGCCCGATGCTAGACGCTCGGCGCCGTCGGAGCCCGCGGCTCATCGGCCGGTGAGCCAGCGCCAGGCCTGGTCGATCGCCTCGAGCGCCGTGATGTCGTCGAACATCCGGGCGTAGTGGAGCGCCCACTCCTGGAGCTCCTTGACCGCGAGCAGGCCCGCGAGCGCCGCCGCGAGCGTGAGCGGCGTCCACGGCACCGGGTTCCAGCGGTGGTGGAGGAGCGCCACGAGCAGGAACCAGGGTTCGAAGACGTTGGGAAAGACGAGCAGAAGCGCCCGCTCACCGGTCGCCTCGAACGCCGCGAAACCGATCATCCGCCAGGCAAACAGCGCGACGCTCACCCAGCGATCCGGGCCGGTCCAGCGGAGCGCGACGATGAGGAAGGCGGTCATGTAGACGAGGTCGAGGACCTTGTCGAGACGCTGGTAGTCGGACACGCCGCCGAGGTCGAGGACGTTGAATAGCAGCAGGTCCGAGAGGTCGATGAGGATCGCCAGGATCCCGCCGGCCAGCGCCCAGCGCAGCACCGGCAGCGACCCCGCCACCCTGACGAGCACCACGATCAGGACCTCGACGGTCATCGTGCGAGTGTGCACGGCCGCTTCGACGCTCCCGCATGCCGCGCGGCGTAGTCGCTCCATGACTTGCCTGAGCGTAGGTCCCTCGCGAACGGTGCCCGCGCGCGTCAGGGAGCCACCCGATCGGCCACCTTGGCGTCCAAGTCATGCATGGACCGACTCGCGACCCGCACAAGTGCGGCGTTTGACCTCGTGGCGCGGCCCGATCCAGACCTTCGCTGGTGCCCTCCGCAGGGGCCATGAATGCAGCGACTGCCGGTCGGCGCTTCTACGGCGCCTTGCGGTCGACGAAGCGGCAGCGGTCGCGGACCGGGCACAGCTCGTGCTTGGGGTTCTGCGCATGGCAGATCACCCGGCCGTGGTGGATCAGGAGCACGTGGGCGGCGTACATCTCGTCTGGCTCGAGCAGCCCGAGGAACAGGTCGTGCGCCTGGTCCGCTGTGGCCTTGGGCGGGATCAGCCCGATGCGCTGCGAGACGCGTTCGACGTGGCGATCGACGGGCATCAGCGGGGTGCCGAAGCAGAACAGGAGCACGATCGACGCGGTCTTCTTGCCGATGCCGTCGATCGCCGTCAGCCAGTCGCGGGCCTCGATCGCGGCCATGTCGCCCAGGAACTCGAGCGAGTAGTCGCCGCGCTGCTCTCGGATGTAGCGCAGCGTCGCCTGGAGGCGCGGCGCCTTCTGCGGCCCCAGACCGCCGGGCCGGATGACGTCGATCAGCTCCTCGAGGGGCGCGAATTCGACCTTCTGCCAGTCGGGCGGGGACGCCGTCGACAGGCCCTCGCCGCCCCAGCCGATGCCCGGCTTGTGGACCTCCGGATCGCGGTCGCTGGCGTAGGCGAGGCGGAGCGCCTCGTACGCCTTCTCGGCGTTCACGTCCGCGGTGTTCTGGGTCAGGATCGTGAGGATCAGCTCGCTCGTCGGGTCGAGTCGCGACTCCCAGACCTGCTCGCCATAGACGATGGTCAGTTCGTCCAGGACGTAGCGCGTCAGCCCGGGTCGGTATCGCTTCAGCGTGTTGGCCCATACCTTGACCGGGTCAAGCTTCCGGCGCTTCGGCTTCGGCTTCGGTTTCGGCGGCCGCGCGGTCGGGCTCACCAGATCGTCTCGACGTCGTACCGGCGGATCAGCGCGTCCCGGGTGAGGATCGCAACGCCCTCCATCTGGGCCTGCGCCGTCAGGAGCCTGTCCCAGGGATCGGCGTGGATCGGCGGCAGCGCGCCTGCCCGGATCGCGTGGCTCACGCTGATCGCGAGCGGCACGAATCCGAACGCCGCGATCCGCGTGGTCACGTAGGTGTCCGTCTGCTCGGGCAGCTCGAGCCGCCCTCGTGCGGCCTTGAGCGAGATCTCGAGCGCGCTCGCGGCGCTGAACAGGACGTCGTTCTCCGGATCCGCGACGATCTCCCGCACGGCGCTCGAGAGGCGGCGATCGTCTGTCACGGACCACAGGAAGGCGTGGGTGTCGAGCAGCACCCTCATCCGTGGTCGAGCAGCGGGTCGCCCGGGTGCGAGTAGTCGGGGTCGAACTCCGGGAGAGGGTCGTCGAAGTCGTCGTGGATGATCACGCGGCCCTTGTCGATCCCGATCGGCCGTCTCGGGCGCGTCTCGGGCTCGATGGCCACGAGCATTGCGACGGGAACACCGGCCTTCGCGATCGTGATCCGCTCACCGTTGCGCGCGCGTTCGACCAGCTTCGAGAAGTGGGTCTTCGCCTCGTGGATGTTCACGACCGCCGGCATGGGCCGATGTTGACTTAGTCCATGGACTAAGTCAAGGCGGGCAATCGGAAGCTATGACAGGTGCGGCGTCGCCGCGGGCAGGTCGATCGACACGCCGATCAGGCGCGCGATCCGCTCGCCGCAGCGCTCGACCGGCGGGGTCCCGGCGGCCATCGCGGTCTCGATGTCCTGTGGCACCTCGACCACCGGCACGGCGATCGCGCCGACCGCCGCCAGCGCCTCGATGCCTTCGGGCGTCACCCCACCGCCGATCGCGATGCACGCCCGGCCGGCGGCCCGCGCCCGCTTTGCGACGCCCAGCGCGGTCTTGCCGTACGCGGTCTGGGCGTCGATGCGCCCCTCCCCGGTGATCACGAGCTGCGACGACGCCAGGGCACGATCGAACCCGGCCTCCTCCATGACGAGGTCGATACCGGGCCGCAGCTCCAGCTCCGCGAACTCCCCGGCCAGCGTCAGCATCGCGAACCCGACGCCGCCGGCCGCGCCCGCACCCGGGGTGTCGCGCTCCCGGCGCCCGGCCGCGCGCTCGAGCGCATCCGCGAACCGCGCACAGCGCATGTCGAGCGCCATCACCTCACTCGGCGACGCGCCCTTCTGCGGGCCGTAGATCGCCGCCGCACCCGTTGGTCCGAGCAGGGGGTTGGTCACGTCGCAGGCGATCCGGAGACGCGTCTCGGCCAGCCGCGCGTCGAGGCCGCCCAGGTCCACCGTCGCGAGGTCGTCGCTCACCTCGGCGCCCAGCGAGCGCAGGATCCCCGCGCCACCGTCGGTCGTGGCGCTGCCGCCGATCCCGAGCGCGATGTCGCGGATCCCCTCGTCGAGCACCGCGCGCAGCACGTCGCCTGTGCCCTTGCTGGTCGCGCGCGCGGGATCGCGCTCCTGCGCCGCGACGAGGGACAGCCCCGACGCCGCGGCCATCTCTACGACCGCGGCCCGGCCGTCGGCGCGGCGAAGCCAGCGGGCGCGGATCGGACGGCCCAGGGGATCGGTCGCGTCGGCCTCGCGCCACTGCCAGCCGCCGGCGGCCTCGATCGCGATCAGCGTCCCCTCCCCGCCGTCGGCGAGCGGGGCGAGGTGCAGGTCGTCGCGCGGGCGCGCGCGATGCCATCCGTCCGCGAGCGCGCGCGCCACAGCGACGCTGGTCAGCGAGCCCTTGAACGAGTCGGGCGCGATCAGCACCCGCAGCTGCCGATCGGCCATCGTCAGTCGGCGGACTCGCCGTTCGCCGTGCGGCGCTTCTCGAGGTACTCCGGGATCCGGATCATCGGCGGCCGCTCGTGGTCGGCCAGCTCCTGGACCTCGAGGGCGAGGTGGCCACGGCCCGAGCGGGGCAGCTTCATCGTCGATCCGAGCTCGGCGAACAGCCGCACCCGCCGTCGCTCTTCGAGCCGTTTCATGACCGCCTGCAGGATCACGAACGACATCCGCGATAGCCCCTCGAGCTCCTGGTTGCGGTGCACCCGCCGCTCCAGGTCGACCTGGCCCAGTCCCTCGATCCCGGCCCGCTCCGCGGCATCGATCAGGTGGCCGATCTCGACGGCGTAGCCGGTGAAGAACGGGAGCTGCTCGAGGAGCGACCTGCGGCCCGCGTACTCGCCCGCCAGCGGCTGGATGAAGCCCGACAGCTCGGGGAAGAACAGGTTCACGAGCGGCCTCGCGACGAGCTCGGTCACCCTGCCCCCGCCACCCTCCTTGAGCACGCCGGCCTCGACGATCGGGCGCTGGTAGTAGCCCTTCACGTACTGCAGGCGCGGCTCGACCAGCAGCGGTCCGAGCGTCCCGTAGACCATGCGCGCGTGCCAGTTGCGCACGTCGGTGTCCGCCCAGACGACGATGTCGCCGGTGGTCTCGTAGAGCGACTTCCAGAGCGCCTCGCCCTTGCCCACGAACGAGCCGTAGCGGGTCAGCACGTCGGGGTGCTGGACGACTCGCGCGCCTTCGGCCTCGGCGATCGCGCGGGTGTCATCGGTGGACGCCGAGTCGATGACCAGAACCTCGTCGAGCAGCGGGTAGCGCTCCTGCATCTCGCGCACGGCGCGGCGGACGATGGGCCCGATGGTCTCGGCCTCGTCGAGCGTCGGCAGCACGAGGCTGACGGTGAGGCCCTGCTTCTGCTTGAGCGATGTCAGGCGGGCGAGGTCGGCGAACTCGGAGTGGTGGAAGTTGGCCTCGGCGAACCAGCGCTCGACGCGGGCGGGGACGGCACGCGACTCCTCCGCGGCGCGGTCGGCGGCGGCGAGGGTCTCGGCCCTCTGGGCGAGCTGCTCGAACGTCTGGCGGCCGATGGGCTCGCGGGTCTTGACGACGATCACCGTGGGCCGGGCGCGCTGGGCGATCGCCTCGGGCAGGGCGCCGAACAGCGACGAGCCCGGCTCGCCGGGCGGCGCCGAGGCGCCCATGACGACGAGGTCGGACTTCTCGGCCTCGCGCAGGATCGCGGTCCGGACGTTGGACGTCTCGCGCAGGATCGGCTCGGAGCGGGCCGTGACGTGCTGGCGCGCGAACGCCGCCAGCGCGTGCTCCGCCTGGGCCCGGACGGCCTCGGTGACGCCCGACGGGACCACGTGCATCACGGCGACCGTCGCGTCGTGGCGATGGGCGAGCGCATCCGCGAAGCGGAGCGCGAGCTCCGCGTGCGGCCCGCCGCGGACCGGGACGAGGATCCGGCGGATGTCGCGCGCGCCACGCTGCTTGACGACGGCGATGTCGCAGGGCGACTCGCGCACGGCCTCGTCGATCGTCGGCGAGATGACCGGGGCATGGGCGTCGCGGTTGGGCCCGGACTTGCCGCCCCAACCGAAGATCATGAGGTCGGCTTCCTGCTCGGCGGCGGCCTCGACGATCCCGGCCGCGGCATGGCGCGCGATGCGCACGAGCGGATGGATCACGGTCCCCTCGGGGACGTAGTCGAGGACCTTCTGCAGCAGGCGCCGGGCCTGGCGGGCGCGCGTCGCACCTTCTGACAGCGGCACACCTTCGGGGACCTCGACGATCCCCAGGGCCGTCAGCTCGCCGGTCAGCGGGTCCATCAGCGACGCCCCGATGCGGACGAGCTCCTCGGCGGTCAGCGGGTTGGTGACCGGGATCAGGACCCGGGACGGGAGCGGCTGCCCGTTCATGCGGCGTCGGTGGCGTGCCACCGCTCGACGAGGTACGGCTTGAGCAGCTCGAACTCGCGGGCCTGGCGCTCCACGCGCTCCTCGGCGTCGGCCGTCGTCAGGTGGCGCGTCTCGATGACGAAGCTGCCGACCCGCCCGAAGTAGATCGGGACCAGCGCCGCGACCATCTGGCCGGTGTCGACCTCGCCGCGTCGCGTCGCGACCACGAGGTCGTAGATGAGGCGCGACCACAGGTCGTCCGGGAAGTGGAACGCCGCGAGCGCCTCGGACATCTGGAGCGTCGTTGCCTTGACCGTCTCGCCCTCGCCGCCCAGCCCGAGCTTGTTCGTCGCCGCGTCGGCGAGCTTGCCGGCCTCGGCGGCGAGCGTCATGACAACGTCGAGGCTCGCGGGGTCGATTGTCCGGCGCCAGGTGTCGGCGACGGTCAGCGACCCGGTGTGGAACTCCGACAGGAGGCGGATGGCATTCACCTCCAGCGGCGGAGGGTCGATGATCCGCTCGAAGCCGTAGGCCGGGACGTCGTGGCTGCCACGCCCGGCGAGCCAGGCGTCGGGATGGCTGGCCGCGAGACGCAGGATGGTGCCCACGACCTGGCGGAACATCGGGCCCAG
>DATDJA010000044.1:0-2195 GCA_036520795.1 Candidatus Limnocylindrales bacterium | reverse complement strand
CACGCCCAGCGGCGTGATGTGCGCCGTCGGGTGGAACAGCAGCGACAGCACGTACGCGATCGGCAGCCACAGGACGATGACGACGACCTTCCAGCCGGCGAAGTAGCCGAGGTCCCAGTGGATCGGGTGGACCGGCCGCAGCAGGAGCCCGGAGAACTGGCCCTCGCGGATCCGCTCCTCCCAGCCGAAGGGCGTGAACACCACGTTCATGTTCCGGACCAGGGTCCACACGATGTAGTAGGCGGCGAACTCGCCGGACGTGATCCCCGCGACCGAGCCGCCCTGCTGGTTGGCGACGGTCGTCCAGACGACGAGGTAGACGACCGGCTCGGCGATCATGCCGATCATGTAGAAGTAATTCGCCACGCGGTACTGGAACTGCTCCGCGATCGCGATCCGCATCGTCGTCGCGTACAAGTCGATCCACGCCCGGGCCGAGACCCCGAGGTCCGCGGGCAGGCCGAGCGCGGTGCCGGGCGAGGTCATGGCGTGGGGCCGGCCACGGGGGTGTCGTCGGTGGCAGAAGGAGCGTCGTCGGTGGCGGCCGGAGCGGCCTCCTCGGCGGGCTGCTCGACGGCGGTCGCGCTCGCGAACACGTGCTCGATCACGTCCTCGATCGGCGGATCCTCGATCGTGAGGTCGGCCACCGCCAGGTCCTTGAGCAGCCGCGTCGTCACCTTCGGGGCGTCGGCACGGGCCACTCGGAGCGTCGTCCGCCCGTCCTCGGTGCCCATGACCTCCCCGTACTTCGACAGGTCGGGCGTGCCTTCGACGAGGGTGACGCCGATCGTCTTGGTGGCGGCGAACTGGTCGGCGAGCGAGGCGAGCGCGCCGTCGAACAGGATCCGACCCTGGTGGATGACGATCACACGCTTGCACAGCGCCTGGACGTCGGCCATGTAGTGGCTCGTGAGCAGCACCGTGGCGCCGGTCCGCTGGTTGTACTCGGCGACGAACGAACGGATCCGCTTCTGGGCGGTGACGTCGAGCCCGATCGTCGGCTCGTCGAGGAACAGGACGGAGGGCCGATGCAGCAGCGCGCCACAGATCTCGACCTTCATCCGCTCCCCGAGGGAGAGGTTGCGGACCGGCTTGCTGACGAGGTCGCCGAGGTCGAGCAGCTCGATGAGCTCGTCCCGCATGGCGACGAACTCCGGACGCGGCAGGCGATAGATCGCGCGCAGGAGGTCGAACGAGTCGAGCGCCGGCAGGTCCCACTGCAGCTGGTTCCGGTTGCCCATCACCATCGTGATCCGGCGCAGGAAGTCCCGCTCGCGCTTGGACGGCGTGTGGCCGAGCACCCTTGCCTCGCCAGACGTCGGATACAGCAGCCCTGACAGCATCTTGAGCGTGGTCGTCTTGCCAGCCCCGTTGGGCCCGAGGAAGCCGACGACCTCGCCCGCGGCGATCTCGAAGCTGATCCCGTCGACCGCGGCGACCTCGCGCATCTCGCGCCGCACGAGGCTCTTGGTGGCCGCGCGAATCCCCGCCTCGCGGACCGGGACGTCGAACGTCTTGCGCAGCTCGACGGCCCACACCGCGACGTCCGCCGCGCCGGCGGCACCCAGCGGGAGCTCGTCGGGGGCGCCGCCGGCCTGCTTCCCCGGCCCGACCGCGGTCACTGGTTGTCGATCTGGGCGCGCTGGAGGCGCCCGCTGTAGTCCACGTACACGGCCTTCCACTCGGTGAACGTGTCGAGGGCGGCATGGCCCGCCTCGCGGTGGCCGTTGCCCGTGTTCTTCCAGCCGCCGAACGGGAGGTGCGTCTCGGCGCCCGTGGTCCCGGCGTTGACGTAGACGATGCCGGTTTCGAACTCGCGCATGGCACGGAAGGCGGCGTTGACATCCCGCGTGTAGATCGACGCCGAGAGGCCGTACCGGACCTGGTTGGCCGCGGTCATCGCCTCGTCGTAGCCGTCGACCGGGACGACCGACAGCACGGGCCCGAAGATCTCGTCCTGGGCGATCGTGGCCATCGGGGCGACGCCAGCGAAGATCGTGGGGCTGAAGAAGTGACCGTGGGCGAGGTCGCCGTCGGCGGCCCGTTCTCCGCCGGTGACGAGCTCGCCCTCCCGCCGCCCGATCCCGACGTAGCGCTCGACCTTGGCCACCGCCGGCGCGTTCACCAGCGGCCCGACGTCGGTCGCTGTATCCAGTCCATCGCCGAGCTTGAGAGCCTTCGCGCGCGTCTCGAGG
>DATDJA010000043.1:0-7129 GCA_036520795.1 Candidatus Limnocylindrales bacterium | reverse complement strand
GCGGGCCCGCGGGTGCGCGCGATCCTGTTCATGCTCGTCCTGATGCCGCTGTGGTCGAGCTATCTCGTCCGCGTCTATGCCTGGCGGGTGATCCTCGCCAAGGGCGGGCCGTTGGAATGGTTCTTCGCCCAGCTCGGCATCCCCGGGGTCGTCCTGTACCCGAGCGACATTGCGTTGCTGATCGTGTTCACCTACATCTGGCTGCCGTACATGATCCTGCCGATCTACGCCGGCCTCGAGCGGATCCCCGGCTCGTTCCTCGAGGCGTCCGGCGACCTCGGGGCCCGCCCGACCACCACGTTCCGACGCGTGGTGTTCCCGCTGGCGTTCCCGGCCATCGTCGCGGGCTCGATCTTCACGTTCTCGCTGACCCTGGGCGACTACATCACGCCCGGCCTCGTGTCGAACACGCAGTTCATCGGCAACGTGATCTACGAGAGTCAGGGCGTGGCTGGAAACATCCCGTTCGCCGCGGCCTACGCCACGATTCCGGTCATGATCATGGCCGTCTACCTGCTCATCGCGCGCCGTTTCGGCGCGTTCGATGCGCTGTGAGCGAGGACGCTTCATGAGGTCGAGCCACCGACTGGTCGGGCTGGCAACGATCGCCGTCCTGGTGTTCCTCTACGTCCCGATCGGGATCATCTTCCTGTACGCCTTCAACGGCGACCGCACCCAGACCTGGCCGATTGACAACTGGACCACGCACTGGTGGGGCGACGCGTTCGCCAACGAGTCGATCCGGGAGGCCCTGCTGCTGTCGGTCGAGGTGGCGCTCGCGGCCACCGCCCTGGCGCTCTTGCTGGGCTCGCTCGCGTCGTTCGCGGTCCACCGGTTCCGGTTCTTCGGTCGCAACACGGTGTCGTTCCTGCTGGTGCTGCCGATCGCCCTCCCCGGCATCGTCACCGGCATGGCGCTCAACGCGACGTTCCACACCGCCGACATCCCGTTCGGCTTCCTGACGATCGTCGTCGGCCACGCGACCTTCTGCGTCGTCGTCGTCTACAACAACGTCATCGCCCGCCTCCGCAGATCCTCGCCCAACATCGAAGAGGCGTCGATGGACCTGGGCGCGGACACGTGGCAGACGTTCCGGTACGTGACCCTGCCCGTGATCCGGACCGCGCTGCTCGCCGGCGGGCTGCTGGCGTTCGCGCTGTCCTTCGACGAGGTCATCGTCACGACCTTCACCGCCGGCACCCAGGAGACGCTGCCGATCTGGATCCTGGCCAACCTGCGGCTGCCGAACCAGCGTCCGCTGGTCAACGTCGTCGCGGTGACGCTCATCCTCCTGTCCGCGATCCCCGTCTACCTGTCGCATCGGTTCAGCAGCGACGCCGGCGGCCCCGGGCGCCGAATCTAGCCGGACCTACCAGCGGCGGG
Organism: Candidatus Limnocylindrales bacterium; assembly: GCA_036520795.1. Classification (GTDB taxonomy): domain Bacteria; phylum Chloroflexota; class Limnocylindria; order Limnocylindrales; family CSP1-4; genus CAIXZV01. Next base: position 5,746 of record DATDJA010000043.1, on the reverse strand, counting down.
CGTGCCCGCAGGGGGTCAGCGCGTCGCCGCTCCTTGAGCGTTCGACGCTCACCATCGCTTTGCCCCCTCGTATACGAGCACGAGCCCGAGCGCGAGCGCGCTCGCGAACCCGGCAACGGCCGCGCGGACCTGCCGAACCATCGTCATCCTCCGCCCCGGGCACCGGGACTCGAGCCACCCTCGATCCCTCCGAGGAGTGCCCGATCGGGGGAGCGGCACCGGTGACTATGGCGGCCGCCACTTACGCGCCACTTATCCCGGCGAGCCGCGCCGGGGCGTAGCATCGAGTCATGGACAAGCCCCAGACCTCGTTCGACCCGCGCGCCGCGCTCCAGGCGGAGCGTGAACAGGTGCTGGGCGAGCTCGCGGGGATCGTGGTCGAGGGGCCCGGGCAGATGACCTACGGGTCCCAGGCGGCGGCCGCGACCCACGTGTTCGAGCAGCAGCGGGACCTCGCGCTGCGGGACCGGGACGAGCAGCACCTCGCGGCCATCGACGCGGCCATCGTGCGGCTCGATGCGGGCATATACGGCCAGTGCGAGTCGTGCGGCAACCCGATCGCGGCGGAGCGGCTCGAGGCGCTGCCGTCGGCGGCGCTGTGCATCGACTGCCAGCGCGCCGCGCGCCGGCGGTGACGGAACCCGACGTCGCCCTCGTCGGCATCGACGAGATCCGCGCGGCGGCCGCGATCCTGGCCGGGATCGCCCTGCGCACGCCCCTGGTCCCGTTCGGGAGCACCGAGCGGAACCAGTGGCTGAAGGCCGAATCGCTGCAGCCGATCGGCGCGTTCAAGATCCGCGGCGCCTACAACGCCGCGGCCGCGTTGTCGCCCGCCGATCGCGCCCGCGGCCTCATCACCTACTCCTCGGGCAACCACGCGCAGGGTGTCGCCCGGGCGGCGCGGCTGCTCGGCGTCCCGGCGGCGATCGTGATGCCGTCCGACGCACCCGCGGTCAAGCGCGCGAGGGTCGAGGCGGACGGCGCGCAGGTCGTGACCGTCGGCACGGCGTCCGAGGAGCGACGCCTCGTCGCGGAGGAGATCGCGCGGACGCGCGGCCTCGCGATCATCCCGCCCTACGACGACCCGCACATCGTCGCGGGCCAGGGCACGGTCGGCCTCGAGATCGCCGAGGACATGCCCGACGTGGCCGCCGTCCTGGTGCCGATCGGCGGCGGTGGCCTCGCGAGCGGCGTCGCGGCGGCCATCTCGGCGTTGGCGCCCGACACGCGAATCATCGGCGTGGAGCCCGAGCTCGCGGCCGACGCCGCGGAATCGCTTGCCGAGGGGCACATCGTGACCTGGCCGTCCGAGCGGACGAGCCGCACCATCGCCGACGGCACGCGCACCCAGTCGATCGGGCGCCTGAACTTCGCCCACCTGAGCATCCAGCTCGATGCCATCGTCACCGTCACCGAGCTCGAGATCGCGGCGGCCGTCCGGCTGGCGGCCGAGGAGGCGCGCCTGGTCGTCGAGCCGTCCGGGGCGCTCGCCATCGCCGCGATGCGGTTCCATGCCGGGGAGGCCGGACTGACGGGTTTCAACGGTCCGATCGTCGGCGTCGTGTCCGGCGGCAACGTCGACCCCGAGCGCTACCTCGAGTTCCTCCAGGCGCCGATCCCGCCCGAGGCGTAGGGCGCCAGCGCCGCGTCGGCGAACACGGCGGGCCGGGGTGTGCCTCAGATCGACCAAAACGCTCCATCGGACGGCCTCGATCCCAGTTGCGGCGCTTTCTCGTGACTGATGGGCACGTTGTGCGCCCTGACAGGCCCGTCAAGCGCGCTGGCGCCGCCGTTTGGAGTGATTTGGCTGGTTCTAGGCACAGCCGAGCGTGCGGACGAGTGGAGCCGACCCTAGCCCGGCGGCGACCCCGCATCGGAACCCGCTGCGCCCTCGGCCGCCCGGCGCGCGGCGAGGCGCTCGGACCGCTCGCGGATCGCCGCACGCTCGGCCTCGAGCCGCCGATCCTCCCCAACGCTCCGCCGCTCCTCGGCGCGCATCCACAGCCAGGTGAGCGCCACCAGCATCGACACGAACATGATGTCGCCGGCGACCCACATGATCCCGCCCGCCAACTGCTGGTCCTCGAGCGGCGTCGGGCCCCAGGTTCGGGTCGTCGTCGCGTAGTGGAGGTAGAGCGGTGCGCCGGCCATGTAGATCGCGAGCGCGAGGAACGTGTTCTGGGGCATCTGCAGCCCGACGTACAGGATGCTGGCCGGCGGCCGCAGCTTCCAGGGCGACGGGTCGGGTCCGACGACGGGCCACCAGAACAGGAGCGCCGCGCCGAGGAACAGGGCGTGCTCGAGCCGGTGGACCCACGTGTTCTCGAGCGCGAGGTCGAACAGCGGCGAGAAGTGGCTCGCCCACATCACGGCCGCGAACACGATCCACGCGACGACGGGATGGGACACGCGGCGGACGATCGAGGAGTGCAGCACGGGCAGGATGTAGCGCTTGCGCGTGGCGGGCGACGATGCCTGGAGGAGCAGGGTGATCGGCCCCGCCAGCAACAGGAGCGGCGGCCCGACCATCGTCAGCAGCAGGTGCTGGACCATGTGCATCGAGAACAGCGTCGTGTCGTACGCGGCGAGCCCGGAGTCGACGGCGAACAGGATGACGAGCACCCCCGCCACCCAGTAGATGGAGCGGCGCGTCGCCACCGGGTGATCGGGATGGGCACGATTCACCCGCGCAACCCCCTGCCGCCACACCAACAGCGCGACGATCGCGGGCAGCCAGGCGAGGGGGTCGAACGACCAGCCGAAGACGAGCGCGGCGGCATCGGGCGGGACGGGGACGGTTCCGCCGTGGGCGAGCGCGCCGGGCGCGAGGGCGAGCACCGAGATGGCCGCCGCGATGACGACCGGGGCGCGCCGAACCGACGAGGAAACGCGGATGCTCACCCGGGCATTCTCGCCCTTCGCGGCGAAGGGGGCTGACGGCCCGCGCGGCAGCCGTCGTCGGGTATGATCTCGACGTCCCGAGCCCCGCACGGGAGGCGCTCGTCCTCGGACGGCGAGACCCACTGCTGGCCCGACCGTGACGCTGCGGCCGGGTCGACATTCGAGGAACCCGATGTCGATGCCTCCCCGGTCACGGACCGGGTCCGGCCCGCTCATCGCCGGCACGCTGATCCTCCTGGCGATCGGCATCGGCGTGGTCGTGCTCCTTGCGAGTGGCATCACGCCGCAACGCCTGTGGGACAGCTTCTTCCCGATCGAGAACCAGACGCCGGTGACCGACCGCTCGCTGGCGATCAAGGCGCTGTACGACTTCGTGTTCTACATCGCGGCGGCGATCTTCGTGATCGTCGAGGCCGTGCTGATCTACACCGCGTTCCGCTACCGGCGCAAGCCGACCGACGCGGAGCTGCCGCCCCAGACCCACGGCAACAACCTCGTCGAGGTGGTCTGGACCGTCATCCCGACCATCATCGTCGCGGTCCTGTTCGTCCTGTCGTGGCAGACGCTCAACACCGTCGACGCCAAGGCGACCACGACCGTCCACATCACGGCCGTCGCCGCGCGCTTCCAGTGGTCGTTCGACTACCTCGCCGCTGACGGCAAGACCGTGCTGTTCACGCAGAACCTGCCCAAGGGCGATGAGGGCGGCATGTTCGTCCCGGTTGGCGAACCCGTCCAGGTCGATCTCCGGTCCACCGACGTGATCCACGCCTTCTACGTGCCCAAGTTCCTGTTCAAGCGCGACGTCGTGCCGGGCAAGCTCAACACGTTCGACTTCACCGTCGAGGAGGCCGGCGTCTATCGCGGCCAGTGCGCCGAGTTGTGCGGCACCTACCACGGCTCGATGCTGTTCGAGGTCCACGCCGTCGACCGGGCCACCTTTGACGCCTGGCTCCAGAAGCAGATCGACCTCGCCAACCAGACCCCCGCCCCGCCGCCGTCGGGTGGCGCCGGCGGTGAGACCCTGCCGCTGAGCGCCCAGAACACGACGTTCTCGACGGATGCGCTCGCGGCCACGGCCGACGCGCCGTTCACCATCGAGTTCAACAACGAGGACGTGGGGATGCCCCACAACGTGGAGATCAAGGATCCGGGCGGCGCCCAAGTGTTCCTGGGCAAGATCATCACCGGGCCGGCGAAGGAGCCGTACCCGGTCCCGCCGCTCAAGGCCGGCTCGTACACCTTCGTGTGCACCGTCCACCCGAACATGACCGGCACCCTCACGGTCCAGTAGGAGCACTGACGGGATGGCCACTACCACGCTGCCGCACGCCGCTCCCGCCTACCGGAGCCGGCTGTACGAGTGGCTGACGACCACCGATCACAAGAAGATCGGGATCCTGTACCTCGTCAACTCGCTGATCTTCTTCTTCGCCGGCGGCCTCCTCGCCCTCGTCGTGCGGCTCCAGCTCGTGACCCCGCTGGACGCGACCACCATGGGTGGCCTCGTGAGCCAGGACTTCTACAACCAGGCGTTCACGATGCACGCCTCGTTCATGCTGTTCCTGTTCATCATCCCGATCCTGGCCGGCTTCGGGAACTACGCCGTGCCGCTCCAGATCGGGGCGCCGGACATGGCGTTCCCGCGGATCAACGCCCTCTCGTTCTGGCTGCTGCCCCTGGGCGGACTGCTGATGGCGTCGGGCTTCATGGCCTCGGGCGGCGCGGCGGCGTCGGGCTGGACGGAGTACCCGCCGCTCTCGGGCCCCAAGTACAGCGGCACCGGGACGGACCTGTGGATCATGGGTCTGACCCTGATCGGCACGAGCTCGATCCTGGGCGCCATCAACTTCCTGGTCACGATCTTCAAGATGCGCGCGCCCGGGATGACGCTGTTCAGGATGCCGATCCTCGTCTGGACCGTGCTCGTGACCAGCGTCCTCGTCGTGATGGCGACGCCGGTCCTGACCAGCGCGCTGATCATGCTGTTCATCGACCGCAACTACGGCGGAACGTTCTTCGAGCCGTCGATCGGCGGCAACGCGGTCCTGTACCAGAACATCTTCTGGTTCTACTCGCACCCCGCGGTCTACATCATGGTGCTGCCGGCGATGGGCATCGTGTCCGAGGTGCTGCCGGTCTTCTCGCGCAAGCCGCTGTTCGGCTACAAGGCGTTCGTGTTCGCGACGGTTGGCATCGGCGCACTCGGCTTCTCGGTGTGGGCGCACCACATGTTCACGACCGGCCAGGTCTTCCTGCCGTTCTTCTCGCTCATGACGTTCCTGATCGCGGTGCCGACCGGCGTCAAGATGTTCAACTGGATCGCGACGCTGTGGCGGGGTCAGCTGTCGTTCAACACGCCGCTGCTGTTCGCGTTCGGGTTCCTGATGATGTTCCTGATCGGCGGCCTCAACGGCGCCTTCTCGGCGGCCGTGCCGGTCGACTTCGCGCTCCACGACACCTACTGGGTCGTCGCCCACCTCCACTACGTGCTGTTCGGCGGGTCGGTGTTCGGCGTGTTCGCCGGCATCTACTACTGGTTCCCCAAGATGTTCGGCCGGATGCTCAACGAGTCCCTGGGCAAGGTCCAGTTCGTGCTCATGTTCATCGGCTTCAACCTCACGTTCTTCCCGATGCACCAGCTGGGCCTGCTGGGCATGCCCCGCCGGATCGCGGACTACGCGGCCGATGCCGGGTGGAACGAGCTGAACCAGGTGGCGACGATCGGCGGGTTCATCATCGCGGCGAGCATGATCCCGTTCCTGTGGAACGTCCTCGTGTCGCTCCGCAACGGCAAGCCGGCCGGCGACGACCCGTGGGAGGGCAACACGCTCGAGTGGGCCAC
>DATDJA010000042.1:0-2807 GCA_036520795.1 Candidatus Limnocylindrales bacterium | reverse complement strand
TCGTCGGCTCGGTGAGCGAGAAGAGCCTGCTCGACCGTGCCTATCGCAACCCCGATGTCGTGGAGCGGACCGTTGGCGAGGTGATGGACCGGCCGCTGCCGACGCTCGACGTCGGCGCGACCGTGGACGAGGCGTTCGGCCTGCTCTCGGATGGGGCAGCGGCGCTGCTCGTCATCCGTGGTGGACACCCGGCGGGCGTCGTGACCAAGCTCGACCTGCTCGAGTTCCTCGCCCATAGCCGCGGCTGACCGGCCGGCACGACCTAGAGGCGGCTCGCCGCCTGCCGGCCCAGGTCGAGCGCGATGGCCTTGATCGCCGCCGGATCGCGGTCGGGGATCCGGATGGCGACCTGCACGGCCGTGCCGTTCTTCGAGACGAAGATGGTGCCATCCGACGCCGAGAAGACCGCGTCGGCGCCGAGGTCGTCGACCCGCTCGATACCCTCGCCCCCCTGGTCGGCGAGATAGCCGATGGTGGTCGACATCGCGGTGGCCTGATCGCCGCCCCAAACCGTGACCACGACCTCCGCGCTGTTGTCGGCGGCGCGATAGCCGCACAGACCGGACGTCGCGTCCATCGTGATCGGCGTAGGGGTCATCGCCGAGGCACCCGCAGCCTGCTCTACGTCGGCCTGGGCGAACAGCTCGCACGGCTTTGTCGCCCAGCCTTGCCCGGCGGTACCACCGCCCGCAGCTGTCGTCGGCGCGGGCTCGTCCGCGCTGGCTGCTGCCGCGGCCTCTGTTGGCACGTCGGCGGGCTCGGTGGCCGCGCCACCGGCCGAGCCGCCACAGGCGGCCAGGAGCAGGACGAGCAGCCCGACGAGGGCGGCATGCATGAGACGCATCACTGGACCTCTGATCGACGACCAGGTGTTGCCTCGACCGAGACGCCGGCCTGGTCCGCCCGGGCGACCTCGATCCCGAGCATCCCGTCGCCGACCCGGCGCGTCATCGTCCACCTGCGCCACGTCGGTGCTCGCGGCCGGCCTTCAGACGAGGTCGCCGACCCTGGCCGCGACCTGGCCCCGCGAGTCGACGCCGAGCTTGACCATGCCGTTCGACAGCAGCCGGGCGACGGTCGGACGCCCGAGGCCCATGCGGCGCGCGATCTCCTGGTTCGTGAGGCCCCGCGCGACGAGGGTGGCGATCTCCTGCTCGCGGGCCGTGAGTCGGGCTGCACCGGTCGCCGGCGCCCGGACCGCCCGCCGCTCACCCAGCAGGCGCAGCGAGCGATGGACGCGGACGAGCAGGGGGCCGAAGCCGTCCCGGGCCAGCGGTGCCTCGAGCGCCTCCAGGTCGGTCACGGCCGCCGGATCGCCCGCCCGCCGGCGCCACTCCGCCGCCGCCCACCCGCTCCGCAGCTCGCCCCGCCGGTGGAAGCCCGCGTAGGCGGCGCCCGCCCGGTCGAACAGGGCGCTGGCGGCCAGGTCGTCGTCCGTCGCCGCCGCTTCGATCGCCTCGCGCTCCAGCCGGGCCCCGACGAGCATGCCGGTCGGCTCGCCGATCGCGCACGCGTGGGGGATCGCGCGGCCCGCCTCGAGCGCGGCCCAGCCCGCGGTCACGTCCACCAGGAACGACGTCGGGTACTCCGAGCCCTCGAACTCGCGGTACGCCTCCAGCCGCGTCAGCGCCTCGTCCGGCAGCCCGCCCCACAGCGCGGCCTCCGCGAGCACGAACAGCACGTCGCCCCGCCCTGTCACGTCGGGGCTGGCGACGGCAAGCAGCCGATCGAGGACCCGGACCGCCTCCTCGTGACGGCCGAGGTCGACGAGCGCGAGGCCGGCCGTGAGGCCGACCTGCTGCGCCGCCAACGGATCCAGCGCCTCATCCAGCAGGTTCTCCGAACGGCGGAGGGCGAGCTCGAGGTGCCCGGCGTGCAGGTCGAGGTTCGCGACCAATGCGCCGAACTGCCGTTCCCAGGCCGAGAGGCGGAGGTCTCGCGCGCGGTCGGCCATCGACGCCGCGAGCCGGAGGCCGCTCGCCGGATCGCCGTGCATCTCGTGGCCCGAGACCAGGTTGTTGGCCGCGGACAGCTCGGTCTCGACGTCGCCGGTCGCCCGCGCCGACTCGATGACGGCCGCGAGCGCGTCCGCCCAGCCGGGCCGGCCCAGCCCCGCGAGGATCGTGGCGCGGAGGAGCAGCGCCCGGGTGGGGTCGGCGCCGGCGCGATGCGCGAGCAGGATCGCCCCGTCGGCCTCGTCGAGCCCCTCGTCGAAGCGACCGTCGACGAGGGCCGTGACGGTCACGGACTCCGCGCGCAGGAGCGCTTCGGCGGGCGAGTCCGTGCCGGCGACGAGCGCGAGACCCCGCGCGATGGTGGCGCGCATCGCTTCGGGGTCACCAGCCGACCACTCGATCCGGGCGCGCGTCGCCTCGGCCATCGCGGCCGCCTCATTGTCGGGTCGCTCGAGCGTGTCGAGCAGCCTCGTGGCGGTGGCGAGGTCCCCGGCCACGCGGAGCGCCGCGGCGGCCTCGATGCGCAGCGCGTTCGCCTCGGCTCCGTCCGCGGTCGCCGCGGCGACGCCGAGGTTGGCGGCACGTTCCCCGGGAGTCGTGGATGACGCGACCGCACGCAGGGCGACGGCGTGGGCGGCCCCCGGGTCACCGGCCGCCGCGAGGTGTCGCGCTCGCTCGCCGTCGTCGTCCACGATGGCCGCGAGCCGGGCGTGGAGCGCCCTCGCCTCGTCGGGCCGCAGGTCGTCGACGACCGCATCGGCCAGCAGCGCGTGGCGCATGGCCACCCCGCCGTCGGGCGTGAGCACCGCGAGGGCATTCCGTACGAGGCGCTCGTGGCCGTCCACGGAGCCC
>DATDJA010000041.1:0-2786 GCA_036520795.1 Candidatus Limnocylindrales bacterium | reverse complement strand
AAGTTCTGGTGCCGATCCGCGCCGCGTCCGCGCCCGCGCCCGTCGCCCGTCGCCCGTTACCCGTCGCCCGTTACCCGTCGCCCGTTACCTGCCCAGCGGGTCACCGGGCGCATCACGTGCCAACGCGCCCGCCGGGCGAGTCGCACGACGCACCAGCGACCCGCCGCGTTGCAGGCCACTCGCCCGACGGGTGGCACGGCGCACCGTGCGACCGGTGAACCGCCCAGCGGGCGCGATGGGCGAGGACGGCCCCTGCGCCGACCTAAGGGAGCAGTTCCTTGAGGCCTCCGAACGTCATCCGCGGGGCGTCGGGGTCGGACATGCGGCGGAGGAGGAAGTACTCGGGCAGCGGGCGGTCGTCGGTGATCAACGGGCCGTCGCCCACCGCGGCCCGGAGCTCGTCGCCCGCGGCCCACGTGTTGCCCTGTAGCGTCCGCACCCAGTCCCCGACGGATCGGCCCTTGGCGTCCGGGGCGCCGTTGAGGTCCTCCAGCACGCCCGGCCGCGCCAGCGCGGCCTGCATGAGCGCCGGGTCGAGGTCGACCGAGCCGTCGGAGCCGATCATGTAGAAGCCGTAGCCGCCGGCACCCGCGATGACGCGCACGTTCGGGAACACGTCCTCGAACGTCCGCACGTGGGCGAGGAACTCGTCCAACGTCTGGCCGTAGGGCACCCACTGGATCATCACGCCGTCCTCGGTGAGGCGCTTCTTCGCCGCCTGGTAGAACTCGAGCGACGAGATCACCGAGACGCCGGCACTCTCGATCGGCGGCGGCGGGTCGACGACCACGAAGTCGTACGTCTCGTCGGTGAGCTCGACGTGGTTCCGGCCGTCGGCCACGATCACCTTGCCTTCCGGGTCGGCGAGGACCTGGTCGGCGTCGTCGTAGAACCAGTGGAACATGTCCGGCACGGAGGGCACGAGCTCGACCGCGTCGGTCTTGACGCCGGCGATGAGCGACGATCGGAACGCCGTCCCCATCCCGAACGCGATGGTGAGCCCGCGGTCGGCGTCGGGCCGCAGCATCAGCGGCAGGATCGGCATCAACTTGGTGTCGACGGTGATCAGCGTCATCGACGTCCCGTTGACCCACAGCTGCGGGTAGCTCAGGCGGCCCGCCACGACGGGGGCGATCTCGTCCTCGGTCGAGGCGAACACCGTGCCCTTCTTGGACTCGATCAGACGGGTCGTCGGGTTGGCGAAAGCCGCGCCCCGCACCAGGGCGGCGACGATGACGACCCCGAGCCCGACCGCGACAACCGACCCGGCCGTCCGGAACGACGGGCGGATCGATCGGGCCCGCGTGAACAGGTACGCGCCGACGGCGACGTTGACGATCGCGAGGAGGGCGAGCGTCGCGGGCGACCCGATCAGGGGGATGACGAAGAACGGGAGCACGAAGGTCGCCACGATCGCGCCCGTCGTGTTGACGGCGAGGAGCGCGCCGGAGGCCGATCCTTCGGACCCCGTCTCGTCGCCGAGGAGCGCGGCCGTCGCCGGGAACGTGAGGCCCATGATGATCGTGGGTGGCAGGACGACGAACGCGGTGGACCAGGCGAAGTCCCGCAGCCCGTCCATGAACTTGGCCGAGGCGCCGTTGAGGAACGGGTCCGTCGGCGAGGCGAGCACCGCGGCGCCCAGCGTGACCAGCGCCGCCGTCAGCAGCTGGGCGACGGCGATCAGCCCGACCACCGAGCGGATGCGCGGCCGGATCACGCCCAGCAGGATCGCCCCGACCGCGATGCCGATCAGGAACAGGACCAGGATGACCGTGAACACGTACGTCGAGCTGCCGGTGCCCGATCCGAGGAGCCGGTTCCAGACGACCTGGTAGCCCAGCGACGTCAGGCCCGAGACGAACGCGAGCGTCAGGGCGAGCCGACGGCGGTCGGGCGTCGCCCGGGCGGCAACCGGGGCGACGGAAGCCGCGACGGCCACCGGCGCCTCGACCGGCGCCTCGACCGGCGCCCCCACCCGCCGGTCCAGGATCAGCGCCACGATGCCGGCCGTCCCCGAACAGGCCGCCCCCACCAGGAGCGCCCCCGTGAGGCCGAACAGCTCGATGAGCGCGAACCCGGCGATCGCCGTGCCCAGGATCGCGCCGATGGTGTTCGCCGCGTACAGCTGCTGGAACGCGCGCCCGATGCCGGCGGTCCCCGTCGAGAGGAAGCGCGTCAGCGTCGGCAGGGTCGCGCCCATGAGCACGGTCGCGGGCGCGAGGGCGAGGATCGCGAGCAGGAAGCGCACGAGCGCGAGGGCGATCGGGGCCGTAGCGAGCGCCGGGTAGACGCCCCGGTAGACCTCGCCGATCAGGCGGAAGCTGAGCGGCGTGAGCACGACGATGACGACGAGGATCAGCTCGAGCACCCCGTACATCCGCAGCGGCCGGGCGACCCGGTCCGCGAACCGCCCGCCGAAGAAGCCGCCGATCGCGAGCCCACCGAAGAACCCGGTGAGGATCGTCGACACCGCCTGGCTCGTGTTCCCGAACACGAGGACGAGCTGGCGTGCCCAAACCACCTCGTAGATCAGGCCGGCCGCGCCGGACAGCACGAACAGCAGCAGGAGCGGCGCCCGGGGAACCCTCATCGACACATCCTCAAAAGTGGTACGCCCAGTACACGCCGCCGAGGCCCATCAGCACGCCCCAGCCGATCAGGAGCCAACCCCACCACTTGAGCGACCCACGGCTCGCGATGCCCATGGCGACGAGCGCCCAGATGAAGGGGATCGAGTCCAGGAAGTAGCGGTAGCCGTACTGGAGCCAGCCGCCGCCGTAGTAGAG
>DATDJA010000040.1:0-7888 GCA_036520795.1 Candidatus Limnocylindrales bacterium | reverse complement strand
CGAGAGCCCCAGGAATTCACACACGGTCGCCATCGTGTTGGCGGTGAACTGCCCGCCGCACGCCCCCGCGCCCGGGCAGGCGCCCTCCTCGATCTCGTACAGCTCCTCGAGGCCGATCTTGCCCGCCCGATACGCGCCGATGGCCTCGTACACCGTGACGATGTCCGCCGGCTCGCCCTTGTACGTGCCGGGGTAGATCGTGCCGTTGTAGAGGACGAGGCCCGGGATCCCGAGACGCCCGAGCGCCATCGCCCCGGCCGGGATGGTCTTGTCGCAGCCGACGAGGCACACGATGCCGTCGAACAGGTGGCCGCGGGCGACGAGCTCGATCGAGTCGGCGATGACCTCGCGGCTGATCAGCGAGGCCTTCATGCCCTCGGTGCCCATCGAGACGCCGTCGGAGACCGCGATCGTGTTGAACTCCATCGGGGTGCCGCCCGCGGCCCGGATGCCCTCCTTCACGCACTCCGCAAGGCGGCGCTGGTTGAGGTTGCAGGGCATGGTCTCGATCCACGAGGTCGCCACGCCGACGATCGGCTGCGCGAGGTCGTCGTCCGTGAAGCCGACGGCCTTGAGCATCGAGCGGGCTCCGGCCCGTTCGGGACCGTCGGTCAGGGCGTGACTGTGCCGCTTGCCGGGGTCGGTCGGGCGGTTGTACGGGAGGGGATTGTCGGCGGCCATCGGGTCCTCGTGGGCGGGCGGCGTTGCAGGAGGACTAGGGTACGGCGGCGGTCCATCGTCGTGCCGGGTTCGGCCCGCCCCACGCCTCAACCCTCGCGCAGCCGAGACTCGACGACGGCGTGGGCGGCCGCGGCGCTGCCCTCGTGACCCGTGACGGCGTCGAGGAAGGTCTCGCAATCGATCGACCAGGCGTCGACGTCGTCGACCGCCGTGACCGTCGCCGTGCGCGGGATCGCCCGCAGCAGCGCGATCTCCCCGATCCCGGCCCCGGCGCCCTCACGATGGTGTGGTTGTCCGTCCATCGCGACCTCCACGTCGCCGCGCTCGATCACGACGAACGTGTCGCCTTCCTCGCCCTGCGACATGAGCCGCTCGCCCGCGGCGAAGCGCACCTCGCGCATCCCGGTCGCGACGCGCTCCAGCGCCGCCAGCGGGAGCATCGCGAACAGCGGGATCCCGCGCAGCAGCGACGCCTGGCGCTCGGGCACGACGCCCTCGGTGTCGAGCCGCCGGACGAGCGGCCAGCCCAGGACCGCGACAACCGGCAGGCTGAGGCCCACGAGGACGAGGGCCCGCTCGATCCCCAGCGTTCCGATCAGCAGCGAAGCGACGATGGCGCCGATGGACACGCTGGCGCTGGCGACGACCTCGAGGACCGCGAAGACCGCCGACCGGGCGCGGTTCGAGGTGCCGCGCTGGAGGAGCGTGAGCCCCGACACGTCGATCAGCGCGTTGCCCACGCCCACGACGCCGAGCGCGAGCAGCGCCACGACCGTCACGGGAACGAAGCCGATGACGGCGATCGGGGCACCCCACAGGACAAGGGCGATCGCGAACACGACGGCGAGCCTCCGGTCCGCACCGATCGCGAGCGCGCCGAGCGCGCCGGCGATCCCGCCCAGGCCGATCGCCGCGCCCAGCACGCCGACGCCGGCGTCGCCCATGCCCAGGACCTCGATCGCGAGGATGGCGAGGAAGGTCGTCAGCGCACCGCGCACGGCCGTCTGGGCGATGAACGACACCATGACCATGCCGGCGGGCGGCCGCGCGACGAGCTCGCGCACGCCGGCGACCAACGGGATGGACGCCCGGCGCTCCCGATCGCGCAGCCGCGAGGCGTCGGGCACCCGGACGGCCGCGGCCACGCCCGCCGCGACGAGGCACAGCACGCCCGAGACCACGGCCGCCGGCGCCGCGCCACCCTGCGCGATGACGAGGCCGGCCACCAGCGGCCCGGCAAACGTGCCGAGGCTCTCGCCCAGGGCGCCCGCCGTGTTCGCGCTGACGAGCTCGGCGGGGCTCGTCGCGACTGCGGGCAGCAGCGTCAGGACCGTCGGCCGCACCAGCGCGCCCGCCGCCGACGCGGCCGCGACCGCCACGAACACCAGGGCCGTGGCGTCGGCGAGGCTGGCCGCGGCGACGACGACCGCCCCGGCCGCGCGGACGAGGTTGGCGCCGATCAGCGCGCGCTCGGGCCTGGGGAACGCGCTCGTGTCGATGACGACGTTGACGACGGTGGCGGGGATCATGCGGGTGAGCGAGACCAGCCCGACCAGGACGGCGCCACCCTCGTCGTACGCGACGAGCAGCGCGACGACCAGCAGCGCCCAGTCCGCGGCCACACCCAGCGTCCAGGCGAGCTCGAGCGAGCGGATATCGCGGTTGTGCAGGACGCCGAGCAGCGACCGGCCGGCGAGCGCAAGCGGGGTTCTCGCCGGCGGGTCGCTGGGCTCCCCCGTCATCAGGCCGAGGCTTGGCGACCCGTGGCCCAGGCCTCGACGACCCCGCGCAGGATCGGCAGCGTGACCGCGCCGCTCCCCAGCATCGCGTCGTGGAAGCCGCGGATGTCGAACCGGTCGCCCAGCCGCTCGCGGGCCTCCGCCCGGAGACGCAGCATCTCGATCTGGCCGAGCTTGTAGGCGAGCGCCTGGCCCGGCAGCACGATGTAGCGGTCGACCTCGTTGGTGATGTTGTTGGGTCCGAGCGCCGTGTGCTCGAGCATGAACGCGATGGCACGGTCCCGCGGCCAGCCGAGGGCGTGGAGGCCGGTGTCGACGACGAGGCGCGCCGCCCGCCAGGCGTCGAACGAGAGGACGCCGATCCGGTCGAGGTCGCCGCTGTAGAGCCCCATCTCGTCGCTCAGGCGCTCCGTGTACAGGCCCCAGCCCTCGAAGAAGGCGGTCGGTCCGAGGTGCCGGCGGAACTCGGGAATGTGCGGCAGCTCCTGGCCGATCGCGATCTGGAGATGGTGCCCCGGGACCGCCTCGTGGTAGGCGAGCGACTCGGCCTCGTACCGCGGCCTGGTCGTCGGGGCGGACGTGTTGATGTAGTAGCTGCCCGGCCGCGACCCGTCCGTCGCCGGCTGGCGGTAGTACGCGATCGTCGAGTGCTCCTCCTCGCGGGGACCCATGCGGACGACCTCGCATGGCGCCTCGGGCAGTCGCCCGAACCAGTCGGGGATGGCCTCGGTGGCGCGGGCGAGGCACCAGGCCGCCTTGGCGAACACCTCGTCCCGGGTCGCGAAGTGGAGGGCAGGGTCGCTGCGCAGGTGCGACAGCGCGTCGCCCAGGCTCGACGTGCCGATGGTGCGGCCCGCGAGGCCCGTGAGCTCGGCGTCGATCCGCGCGATCTCGTCCAGGCCGACCCGGTGGATCTCCGCGGCCTCGAGGTCGAGCGAGGTGTGCACGCGGATCAGCTCGCGATAGGCGTCGGGCCGACCCGGCACCTCGCCCATGCCCGGCCGCTCCGCCGGGCGGGCACGTGGCAGGATCTCGTCGACGAGCGCGTCGCGAAGGCGGACGAAGGCGGGTCGGATCTCGTCCTCTACGGCCCTCTGCAGGCTCTCAGCGAATCGCTCCCGGTCCGAGGTTGACCAGCCGGGCTGGTCGGTGACGGTGCGCAGCGGCGCCAGCAGCGGCCAGGCCGCGGTGTCGTCGCGCAGGAGATCGTCGAGGATTGCGATCGTTCGCTCGGTCGGCGGGCGGGACGCGATCCGGCCGCCGGCGAGGCTCCGGCGGAGGTTGCCCAGGTGGCGGTCGGTGTGGGCGGCCATCGCCCGCCAGCGGGCGACCATGCGCAGACCGTCCTCGGGTGTGTCGAGCCGCTGGTAGTCGGGGACGAGCAGGAACATCGCGGGCACGCCCTCGATGGGATCGACGTTCCAGTCGAGCAGGCCCGTGTCGAGCTCGGCGATGTCCGACGCGATCGACTCGCGCAGCATCGACAGCGTGATGCGCGCTTCGCCGGCCAGCGCGCCGGCATCCAGGTCGTCCACCCGGTCGAGGAGGTGGCGGTAGCGCGCGCGCGTGGCCGCCGTTCCCTCCGGCGTCGGGTCGGGCAGGTGGTCGTCGAAGCGTTGATCGCCGATCGCGGTGGCGAACAGCGGGTCGGCCTCGAGGTGGGCGTCCCAGTACGCGGTCGCGAGCGCGTCGAGGGCGGCGGTCTCGTCCGGGGTTGCGCGGTCGGGCGGTGCCGCCGTCAGGTCCATCGGCAGATCGTATCGACCGCGACCCTCGCCCGGGCCGCGCCGTCGTGTCGGCCGCCCGACACTGCAGCCAGCGTCAGTCGATGCACGGCCCCACGTCGATCGCGCCCGTCCGGCCGATCGCCGGCATCACGCGGGTCGAGACGGCGATCGGGCTCAGCGCATACCCCACGTCGGGGTCGGCACGCGACTCGGCAAACACGAGCCCGCCGATCGTGCCGTTCTCGAGGATCAGCGGACCGCCCGAGTCGCCAGGCTCGATCGCGGCGCGCAGCTCGATGATCTCGCGGCGGACCTGGGTGCGGTCGTAGATGTCGCGTCCGGTGGCCTCGTAGGAGCCCGCGACCGCGGCCGGCAGGACGACCAGCCCCCCGCCACCGGCATACCCGATCGCCGCGCCCTCCGACCCACGCTCCGGGACCGCCGCCGCGAACCGGAGGGATCGGCCGGCGAGGCGCGGCGCGTACAGGACCGCCACGTCGAGGCTGGGATCGAACAGCACCGGCACGGCGTCGACCACGCCGGTGTCGAGCGCGACGCGGACGGCGCTCGCGCCGGCGACGACGTGGGCGTTGGTGACCACATAGCCCGGGGCGATGATCACGCCCGTGCCGTTGACCTGGCTGTTGCACGCGCGGGTCGTGATGCGCGCCGTGCCGCCGATCGCCGCCTGCGCGATCCGCGTGGCCTGCGGGTCGGTCGGGGTGTCGACCGGCAGCAGGGGCAGGGGGTCAAGGCCGACGAACACGTCGGTCATCCCGGACGCGTCGAGGGCACCGGCGATCTCGCCCACGACCTCGGTCGGCGGCGGCAGGACCTGGTCGACGCCCCGCACCACCATCGACTGGGTCGCCGCCCGGCCGAGGGTCGGGAACGGCCCCGCGGCGAGCAGTCCGCCCACGAGCCACACGATCAGGAGGGCCTGGATGGCGCCCAGCAGCCCGCCGGCGGCGCGGTCCATGCTCGACAGGACGCCGCGACCCAGCTGGCCTGCCAGGACCCGCCCGAGCCCGGACCCGATCGCCTCGCCGATCACCACCGCCGCGAGCACGACACCGAGCACCACGAGCGCGCGCGGGATCGGGTCGAGGTCGGCGGTGAGGTCCAGGAGGGACGGTGCGAGGGCGAGGACCAGGAGCAGCCCGCCGATGGCGCCCGCGACGCCGCCGACCTGGGGCAGAGCGCCGGTGCGGATTCCGGCGAGGATCGCAAAGACGAGGACGATGACCGCGAACAGGTCGAACAGGTTCACGGCCCGAGTATCGGGGAGGTGCCCGATGCCTGCCGCCGGGCCATCCGGCCCAGCCGGGTCAGTCGATCGTCACCGTCACCGGTGCGGCGTCGCCGAACGCGGTGATCGTGTAGCTGCCCGGCTCGAGCTCGCCGAGGTCCACGATCGTCGCCTTGTACTGCGCGATCTCGATGCACGCGGTGTCCGGCGCCGCGGCGCTGCCCTCGCGGACGGTCAGGTTGAACGTGGTGCCGTCGCGGGCGACGTCGACGCCCGCGAGCACGTTGCACGGCGCGACCCCGCTCCACCAGGACACCCGCACCGCGAGGTCGCGGCCGTTGATCGCCGTGTCCAGCTTCGCCGCGCCGACGGGATGCACACCGGTGAGGCCGGCGCCCGGCGCGACGATCGTGGGCTCCGGCTCGCCCGGGTCGACGACGCCGGGGTCGCCACCGCTGCCCGTACCGGTATTCGGGTCGGAGCCCCCGCCCGAGACGGGGTCGTCGGGGCCGGGGGCGCCGGAGTCCGTGGACCCGGGGACGGGCGTAGGAGCCGGCGCCGAGGCTGCGGGGCTCGCGGCGGGTGTCGGCGCAGGCAAGGCTGCAGGGGAGCCGGCCGCGCAGCCGGCGATGAGGATGGCGACCGCGACGAGCGCAAGCGCGGCGAGGGCGGAACGGGTTCGGAAGGTGGTCATGGCCCGCAGACGGCGCCGCGCGGCGCCTGGTTCCCGCGGGTTCCGACCTGCCGCGCCACCCCGACTCGCGCAAGGGCGCCTGGCTCCTGTATTTGGCCACTGCCGAGCCACATTTGATGAGCGGCGCGCCGACATCGGCTCCGATTGCGCGTCCGGCTCCCCGGATCTCGAAGGTGTGTGCCGTTGTGCGCGCGGGAGTGGCACGAGCCACCCGCGACGGACGGTTAGCCGGCCGCCGTGCCGAGACGCGTGTCGACCCGCGGCGGGTTCGCGGCCTCCCAGGCGGCGATCGCATCCTCGTGTCCCATGACATACCCGATCTCGTCGGTGCCGGCGAGGAGCATCGCCTTGGCGAACGGGTCGATCTCGAACTCGATCGTCGAGCCGTCGGGCAGCAGCACGCCCTGTTCCGCGAGGTCGACCCGCAGCTCGGCGTCGGGGTCGCGCTCGATCAGGTCGAACAGCCGCCGGTGGGTCGCCGGGTCGACCACGATCGGGAGGACGCCGTTCTTGAGCGAGTTGCTGCGGAAGATATCGGCGTAGGAGGTCGACAGGATCGCGCGCACACCCCAGGCGCGCAGCGCCCACGGCGCGTGCTCGCGCGAGCTGCCGGTGCCGAAGTTGTCGCCGACGAGCATGATCTGGCGGCCGGCGATCCCCGGCCGGTCGAGGATGAACAGCGGGTCCTTGCGCGACCCGTCCGCCTCGAAGCGCCAGTCGCGGAACAGCGCGTCCGCGAGGCCCTCCTTGTCGGTCACCTTGAGATACCGGGCCGGGACGATCTGGTCGGTGTCGACGTTCTCGGCCGCCAGCGGGACGACGGCCGAGCTGAAGCCGCGGTAGGGATCCGGCATGTCAGTACCCGCCGCCGACGGTGGCCGGCGCCTCGATCCCCGGCAGCGTCCGCGGGTCGGTGACGACGCCGCTCAACGCCGACGCGGCCGCGGTCAGGGGCGAGGCCAGGAACGTCCGGCCGCCCTTGCCCTGCCGGCCCTCGAAGTTGCGGTTCGACGTGCTGATCGCGTACTGGCCGGGCGAGAGCTGGTCGCCGTTCATCGCGATGCACATCGAGCAGCCGGACTCGCGCCACTCGGCGCCCGCGGCGCGGAAGATCTCGTGGAGGCCCTCGCGCTCGGCCTGTGCCTTCACCTGCTGGGAGCCCGGCACGACCATCAGGCGCACGCCGTCGGCGACGTGACGCCCGTCGAGCACGCTCGCGGCGAGCCGCAGGTCGCTGATCCGGCTGTTGGTGCACGAGCCGATGAACACGACGTCGACCGGCTGGCCGGCGATCGGCTGGCCCGGCTGGAGGCCCATGTACTCGAGCGCATGGACGACGCCGCGCCGCGCCGCATCGTCGTCGACGTCCTCGGGGCGTGGCAGGCGGCCGGTGACCGCGATGCCCATGCCCGGGTTGGTGCCCCAGGTGACCATGGGCTCGAGGGCCGCGGCGTCGATGACGAGGGACCGGTCGAATGCCGCGCCGTCGTCGCTGGGCAGCGTCCGCCAGCCCGCGACCGCGGCGTCCCACGCCGCGCCCTGCGGCGCATGCCGGCGGCCATGCACGTAGTCGAAGGTCGTGTCGTCGGGGGCGATCAGGCCCGCGCGCGCTCCGCCCTCGATGCTCATGTTGCAGATGGTCATCCGCTGTTCCATGGTCAGCGTGCGGATGGCCTCGCCGCGGTACTCGAACACGTGGCCCGTGCCGCCGCCGATGCCGATGCGCGCGATCAGGGCGAGGATGATGTCCTTGGCGCTCACGCCCGGCGCGAGCCGCCCGTCGACCCGCACCTCGTAG
>DATDJA010000039.1:0-2366 GCA_036520795.1 Candidatus Limnocylindrales bacterium | reverse complement strand
GGCCGTGGCACTGGGTCGTGTCCATCGGCTCGTCCACGGCACGGATGATGTCCGCGACCGAAACGTCGTCCAGGTTCTTGGCGAGGAGATAGCCGCCGCCGGGCCCGCGTACGCTGGTCACGACCGCGTTCCGCCGCAGCTTGCCGAACAGCTGCTCGAGATACGAAAGCGAAATCCCCTGGCGTTCGCTGATCCCCGCGAGCGAGACCGGCCCGCCCTTCTGGGACATCGCGAGATCGAGGATCGCCGTGACGGCGAAACGTCCTTTTGTGGTCAGCCGCATCGTGGCCTCCTGGTCCTGGTCCGCATTCCGCGGCCCGAAAAGCCGAGGAATTTGCTCAAGTTTACTGAAACCCGACTAACTCAGTCAACCTTTGAGGTAAGTCGGGGCGGCAGCAGGGATTTCCAGCCGACGCCGCTTAAGCGGCGTCCCGCTGGCGGAGCTTGAAGCGCTGGATCTTGCCGGTCGCGGTCTTCGGGAGGTCGGGGACGAACTCGACCCAGCGCGGGTACTTGTAGGGCGCCAGCCGGTCCTTGACGTGCTGTTTCAGCGCGTCGGCGAGCGTCGGTGTGCCCTGGACGCCCGCCTTGGTCACGATGTACGCCTTCGGCTTGATGAGCTGCGTGTCGTCGGGGATCCCGACGACCGCCGCCTCGAGCACGTCGGGGTGAGTCAGCAGCGCCGCCTCGACCTCGAACGGCGACACGAAGATGCCACCCACCTTCAGCATGTCGTCGGAGCGGCCGCCGTAGGTGTAGTAGCCGTCCTTGCCGAGGATGTACTTGTCGCCGGTGCGGGTCCACTCGCCGAGGAAGGTCGAGCGGGTGCGCTCGCGGTTGTTCCAGTAGCCCGCGGCGGCGGTCGGGCCCGCGACGAGGAGATCGCCGACCTCGTCGACGCCTGCGTCCTTGCCGTTCTCGTCGACGATGCGGAGCCGGTAGCCGGGCACCGCCTTGCCGCTCGTCCCGTAGCGCACCTCGCCGGGACGGTTCGAAAGGAAGATGTGCAGCATCTCGGTCGAGCCGATGCCGTCCAGGATCTCGACCCCGAAATGCTCGGTCCAGCGCCGGCCGAGGTCCGCGGGCAGCGCTTCGCCGGCCGAGGCACAGACGCGCACCTTCAGCTCCGGCTTCTTCGGCAGCTCCGGGCTCGCGAGCAACGCGCCGTAGAGCGTGGGCACGCCGTAGAAGATCGTCGGCTGATGCTCCTTGAGACGCTTGAACACCGCGGCGGGCGTGGGCCGCTCCGCCATCAGGACGGTCGTCGCGCCGACGGCGAGCGGGAAGCTGAGCGAATTGCCGAGGCCGTACGCGAAGAAGAGCTTCGCGGCCGAGAACACGACGTCGTCGGTGCGAATCCCGAGCACCGGGCGCCCGTAGAGCTCGGCGGTGTAGAGCATGCTCGTCTGGATGTGCACGGTGCCCTTCGGCGTGCCGGTCGATCCCGACGAGTAGAGCCAGAAGCACGGATCGTCGCAGCTCGTCGGCGCCGTGGCGAAAGCGGTCCCGGCGCGCGCGAGCAGATCCTGCAGGCGCGGGCGGCCCTGCGCGTTCGCGCCCGACACCACGACGTGCTTCACGTGGGGGCAGCGGTCCAGGATCGGCGCGAACTGCGGCCAGAGCTGTTCCGAAACCACCAGCGCCTTGGCCCGGCTGTCGTTGAGCATGAACTCGTAGTCGGCCGAAGTGAGCAGCGTGTTCACCGCGATCGGGACGATGCCGGCCTTGATCGCGCCGAGGAACACGGCCACCCAGTCGACCGTATCGAGATGGCACAGCATCAGCCGGTCGTCGATGCCGAGTCCGAGCCCGGTCAGCGCGTTCGCGGCGCGGTTCACCCGCTCGGCGAGCTCGCCGAACGTGCAGCGTCCGGCCTCGTCGATGTACGCGACCTTGGCGGCGCGGCCCGCCGCCAGGTTGCGCTCGATCAGGTCGTGGGCCGCGTTGTACTTCCGGGGGATCTCGAACGCCGGCGGACTGACGCCGTGATCGACCTTGCTGAGTCCAGACACGGTCCCCTCCTCCAGGTTGGTCCGGGCGCCCGCCCGGGTTCGGTAGCGCCGGCCTCAGCCGGCGGCGGTCCACTCGATCCGCCCCTGCGGCAGCAGATAGAGCACGAGCGCGCGGCCCTCGGTCACCGTCGGCCGGTGGCCGGAGCCGGGCTCGTACACGAGCCACCCCGCCCCGCGGCCGTCGAACTTCGCCGCCGGATCGATCGGCATGATCAGGTCGATCTCGCCGGTCGGGTGCACGTGATGATTCCCGACGAGGTCGGTGATGTCCACCACGTCGACGCTGAACCCGGCGAGGGCATCGTCGGGCTCGAACACGCGGCCGAACCGGCGCTTGCCCCCGCCCTGCGTGCA
>DATDJA010000038.1:0-5804 GCA_036520795.1 Candidatus Limnocylindrales bacterium | reverse complement strand
GGCCTTGTCGGCATCGGCGAGCTGACGCTCGCGACGCTCGGAGCTGTACATGACCGTGTTCTCGGCGACCGCGCGCAGGCGGTCGTTGATGTCATGGATGCCCTTGATGATCGTCTGGGGCTCGATCCCGTGCTCGGTGTTGTGCCGCTCCTGGATCGCGCGCCGGCGGTCGGTTTCGTCGATCGCGATCCGCATGGACTCCGTGATCCGGTCCGCGTACATGACGACCTCGCCGCCGGTGTTGCGCGCCGCCCGGCCGATCATCTGGATCAGCGACCACGCGCTACGGAGGAACCCCTCCTTGTCGGCGTCGAGGATCGCGACCAGCGTCACCTCCGGCAGGTCCAGGCCCTCGCGCAGGAGGTTGATGCCGACGAGCACGTCGTACACGCCGAGCCGCAGGTCGCGCAGGATGGCGACCCGTTCCAGCGTGTCGACCTCGCTGTGCAGGTACTGGACCTTGACGCCCAGCTCCTTGAGGTAGTCGGCCAGGTCCTCGGCCATCTTCTTGGTCAGCGTCGTGACCAGGGCCCGCTCGCCGCGATCGACACGACCCCGGATCTCCTCGAGCAGGTCGTCGATCTGGCCCTCGGTCGGGCGGACCGTGATCGGCGGGTCGACGATGCCGGTCGGGCGAACCAGCTGCTCCACGACCCGCTCGCTCCGCTCGAGCTCGTACGGACCGGGCGTGGCCGACACGTACAGCGCCTGGTTCACGTGGACCTCGAACTCCTCGAACGTCAGCGGGCGGTTGTCGAGCGCGGACGGCAGCCGGAAGCCGAAGTCGACCAGGATCTCCTTGCGGGTGCGGTCGTTCTTGTACATGCCGACGACCTGGGGGATCGTCATGTGCGACTCGTCGACGATCAGCAGCCAGTCCGGCGGGAAGTAGTCGAGCAGGGTCCAGGGCCGCGATCCGGGCTCGCGCTGGGACAGGTGCCGGGAGTAGTTCTCGACGCCGGTGCAGTAGCCGAGCTCGCGCAGCATCTCCAGGTCGAACGTCGTCCGCTGGCGGAGGCGCGCGGCCTCGAGGACCCGGCCCTCCGCCTCCATCTGGCCGACCCGCTCCTCCATCTCGGCCTCGATCGAGGCGATGGCGAGGTGGAGCTTGTCGCGCGGCGTCACGAAGTGGGTCGCCGGGTAGACGTTGAGCTCCTTGCGTTCCGCGAGCAACTCTCCGGTGAGCGGGTCCAGCTCGGTGATCCGCTCGACCTCGTCGCCGAAGAACTCGACCCGGACGATCTCCTCCGAGGACGCCGGCCCGATCTCGAGGGTGTCCCCGCGCACGCGGAAGCGCGCGCGCGTGAGCGCGGCGTCGTTGCGCTGGTACTGGAGGTCGACGAGGTGACGGAGCACGGCGTCGCGCCGGTACTGGCCGCCGACCTTGAGCCGCAGGATCGTGGCGCCGTAGTCGACCGGGGCGCCCAGGCCGTAGATGCACGAGACCGAGGCGACGATGATCACGTCGCGCCGCTCGAACAGCGCGTGGGTCGCGGCGTGACGCAGGCGGTCGATCTCCTCGTTCCGCGAGGAGTCCTTCTCGATGTACGTGTCCGACCGGGGCAGGTAGGCCTCGGGCTGGTAGTAGTCGAAGTAGCTGACGAAGTACTCGACGGCGTTGTCCGGGAAGAACTCCCGGAACTCCGAATACAGCTGAGCCGCCAGCGTCTTGTTGTGGGCGAGGACGAGCGTGGGCTTGTTGACCCGGGTGATGGTCTCGGCCATCACGAACGTCTTCCCGGTGCCGGTCGCGCCCAGCAGCGTCTGGCCGCGCAGGCCGCGGCCGAGGCCGTCGACCAGCTCCTTGATCGCCTGGGGCTGGTCGCCGGTGGGCTGGAACGGGGCGACGAGGCGGAAGTCGGGCATGGCCCCAAGACGATACACCGGCGGGCCCGCGTGGGTCGAACATGCGTTCTGTTCCGAGTGGTGCGTGCGCACCCCGGACGTTGGTACCAACGCGGCGCGGCGGCATGACCAATGTGGGGCTGCTCGGCCCATGGCCCGATGCGATGCTCCGGCCAGCGCGGCGTCCCCATGCCAGGAGTCCGCGGATTCGGCGAGGCAACGTGAACCGCATTCGACAGACGAGGGGCGAGGGAGACGGCGGTCAGACGCTGGTCGAGTTCGCGCTCGTCCTGCCGATCTTCATCACCCTGCTGATGGGCGTCGTCGAGTTCGGCTTCATGTACAACAACATCCTCACCGTGCAGTACGCCTCCCGCCAGGGCGTCAGCGTCGCGGCGCAGGTCGGCGGCGAGGACGGCGCCGACTGCGCGATCCTCAAGGCGGTCGAGGCGGCGCTGCAGACGCCGCTCAACCACAGTTACGTCCAGGCCGTGGAGGTCTTCGAGTCCGACGGCAACGGCGACAAGATCTCGGGCCACTTCAACCGCTACGTGCGCACGGGCACGATGGACTGTCCCGGCACTGGGACCGACCAGCCATACACGCTGTCCGGCAGCGAGGGCTATCCGCAGACGTCGCGTGGCGACTCGCTGGCCGAAGGCCTGGACCTGATCGGCGTCAAGATCGACTTCACCTATCACGGCATCACGCCCATCGGCGCCGGTCGTACCTGGGGCGTCACCGACGGCTCGACGCTGCGAATCGAGCCCAAGCAGTGATCACGCGTCGCCGCGAGGCCCACGACGGCGAGCGCGGCCAGGCTGTCGTCGAGTTCGCGCTGATCCTCCCGCTGTTCGTGATCATCCTGTTCGCCGCGCTCGAGTTCGGGTCGGCCATCGACCACCGCACGGCGATGGCCTACGCAGTGCGCGAGGGGGCCCGTGTCGGTGCGTCGTTGGGTACCGGGGGCACGACCCCGAACGCCGTCGACCCGGCGATCGTCGCGGCGGTCCAGCGCGGCCTGACCGACCCGATCCGGATGGAGAACATCACCTCCATCGAGATCTTCAAGGCCAACTCGTCCGGCCAGGTAACCTCGGGCTACATCAACACCTACAACAAGGACGGCGTGCTGGTCGGGACCGCGGGCTGGCCGGCCTCCACGCGGGTGACCGGGGTCAGCGCCGACTCCATCGGCGTCCGGGTGCGCTACGACTTCCACCCCAACACGCCGCTGTCGACGCTGATCGGCCTGTTCGGCGGTGGCCCTGCCCCCTACAACGTCCTCAAGATGACCGACACGTCGGTCATGCGCATCGAGCCGACCCCGTGATCCGGCGGCTGCTCGCTCCCGTCCGCCGGGCAGGTCGCGCCGGCGGCCAGATCCTGGTGATGTTCGCGGGCGGGATGGTCCTGCTGATCGGCGTCCTGGCGGTCGTGATCGACGTCGGCAGCCTGTGGAACGCGTCCATTCACGCGCAGCTGGCTGCTGAGGCAGCCGCGCTCGCCGGCGTCCCGTACATGCCGGGCGACTTCTCTACTGCCTCGTCACTGGCCGTCGCCGAGGCCGGCAAGAACGGCTACTCGACATCGACCGGCGCGACCGTCACGCCGGCCCTCAACACCGAGTCCGCCCAGCGCCTGGACGTGACGGTGTCGTCGAACTTCAACACCTTCTTCATGGGGGCCATCGGCATCAAGACCGTGCGGGTGACCAAGACAGCGACGGCGGAGTACTCGCTGCCGGTCCCGATGGGCAGCCCGCTCAGCAACTTCGGCGACAACTCGGGGAGCTTCTGGACGGTCATCGCAGCCCAAGGGTCGGACCGGGGCAACGGCGACGCGTTCGCGGCGTACTACAACCCCAACCCCACCCTGAATACCCAGTACGACGCCAAGGGCTACCAGTACGCCATCGTCGTCCCCGCGGGCGCGGGCTCGACCAACATCGACCTGTACGACGCGACGTTCTGCGCCGTCGACCCGACCAAGGGGACCGGCGACCGCTGGCTGAGCGACCCGACGTTCCCCTCCGTGTCCACCTACTTCACGCTGTGGTCGGACCCCGCCGCAACGCCGCTCGACTACGCCGACGATGTCGCCGTGGCGCAGTCCGGGACCACGTTCGAGCACGAGCGCCAGTCCGACCGCAGCGCAACCTACCGGGACACGAACTACAGCTACCCGAGCGGGACGCTGTTCGCCCTGCCGGACTGCACCAACACCACGTACCACAACAAGTGGTGGACGCTGGGCACGGTGACGACGCCCGGCACCTACCGGCTCCAGATCACCACCACGATGGCCTCGAACCCGAACGACCAGCTGGGCACCAGCGCCTCGAACAAGTTCGGTGTCCGCGCCGTGACGTCCAGCTCCACGTGGAAGGCGAGCGTGTACGGCCTGGGCAAGATGGCGATCTACGCCAACATCACGGACGGCGTGACCAACTTCTACCTGGCCCGGATCGACGCGGTCCACGCCGGCAAGAGCATGGTCGTGTCGCTGTTCGATCCGGGTGATGCGAGCGGCACGGCGTCCATCCAGGTGATGAAGCCCACCTCGACCGGCTACACGCCCGCCACCTTCAGCTACACGGCGGACAGCAACGCCAACTCGTGCTGTCGCAGCGGCACCAACATCACCTCGCTGACGACGGTGCAGAGCGGGACCAGTCGCTACAACAACTCCTGGGTCACCATCACGATCCCGCTGCCCAAGACCTACACCGCGCCGCTGCCTCCTGGCGAGCCCGCGGGCACGCTCGGCGGCTGGTGGAAGATCGCCTATACCTACAACGCCACTGCGACGGACTCGACGACGTGGATGGTCCAGATCCGCGGCAACCCCGTCCACCTGGTCCAGCCCTGATCGCCTGATCCCAAGCGCCGGGCCCGCAGGTACTTTCGGTCCATAGGTGCCGCGGGTGGTGCGTGCTGACAATCCCCCTGACCGGATTGTCCCGAGACGCCTGACACGAGGGGCTCCGGTCCTCGGTCCCGACGCCCGCAATCGACTCCCCACCTGAAGGTAGCTCACGCATGGAATTCGAGTACCAGGATCCGTCGCGACGTCGCGGCAAGATGATCATCGTCGCCGGCGTCATCGTGGCGCTCGTCGCGGGCGGCCTGGCGTTCTACGTCCTCTACCAGGCACGCCAGGACGCGCAGTCCTCGGGCACCGTCGTGGTGCCGATGGTCGTCGCCGCGGTCCCGATCGCGCCTCGCGTGCCGATCGCCGAGACGGACATCGTGCTGCGCCAGGTCCCGGCCGACGCAACCAACGCCGAGGGCACGTTCGCTGATCCCACCGCGCTGGTTGGCCTCATGGCGACGGTCCCGATCCTTGCCGGTCAGCCCGTCTACGCGAACATGCTGGCCAACGGCACGTCCGGGACCGGGCTGGCCATCCTCGACCCGGGTGAAACGGTCAGCCCCGAGTCCGAGGCGTGGCGAGCTGTCTCGCTCACGGTTCCGGACGACCGCGCCGCCGGCGGCATGGTCCAGTCCGGCGACATCGTCGACGTCTTCGTGACGGCCACGATCACGGTGCCGGAAGACCTCGCCGCCAAGGGCAAGTACACCTCGGACAAGTCGACCAAGATCACGTACCAGAACGTCAAGATCCTCCAGCGGGCGACGAACTACTACGTCGTGCGCGTCTCGCTGCCGGTGGCCGAGGAGATCAGCCACCTCCAGGCGGCGGGCTCGGGCGCCTTCAGCCTCGCCCTCCGCCCGACGGAGGATGCCCGCACGGTCGACGTCACCACCCTCGGCGAGACGACGACCGCGATGATCAAGCGCTACGGCCTGCCGATCCCCGAGGTCTACCCGGGCTCCGGCCCGATCACGGTTGCCCCGTCGCCGACCCCGTCGCCCGCCGCCTCCCCCGCGGCCTCGCCCTCGGCTGGGGCTCCGTCGCCGACGCCGGTCATCGAGGATCCCGAGAGCCCGGCTCCG
>DATDJA010000037.1:0-11911 GCA_036520795.1 Candidatus Limnocylindrales bacterium | reverse complement strand
GCAGCGGTTCGAGGCGACGATCGAACAGGCCAAGGCCGCCGAGGCGGCCGGGTTCAGCCTCGTCACCGTGATGGACCACCTCAACCAGATCCCGGGGATCGGGCAGCAGGACGAGCCGATGCTCGAGGGCTGGTCGGTGCTCGCGGCGCTCGCGCGCGAGACGAAGTCGGTCCGCCTCGGCACCCTCGTGACCGGCGTGACCTACCGCAACCCGGCGTTGCTGGCGAAGACGGCGACGACGCTCGACGTGATCTCGGGCGGTCGCGCGATCTTCGGGCTGGGCGCCGCCTGGTTCGAGGCCGAGCACGACGCCTTCGGGTTCGAGTTCCCGCCGATCCGCGAGCGCATGGACCGCCTCGACGAGGCGCTGACGATCGCGAAGGCCATGTTCACCCAGCACCGGCCGACGTTCGAGGGCCGCTACTACCAGGTGACGAACATCCTCAACGTCCCCAAGCCGGTCCAGGCAGGGGGCCCGCCGATCCTCGTCGGTGGGGGTGGCGAGCAGCGGACGCTCAAGATCGCCGCTGAGCACGCCGACATGACGCACTGGTTCCCGCTCGGTCGCGAGGCGCTCCAGCACAAGAAGGACGTCCTCGCCAGGCATTGCGAGGGCATCGGCCGCGATCCGGCGACGATCGAGCTCACGATGGCGACGCCCGTGGCGCTCACCCGGAACGACGCCGAGCGCGCTTCGCTCCTCGCCAAGATCCCCGAGGAGCGGCGGCCATACGTCATCGTCGGCGGGGTCCAGGAGTGCGCGGACGGCCTCCGGCCCTACCTCGACGACGGGTTCACCGGCTTCACCTTCAACAACCCGCTGTACGCGACGCCGGACCACATCGCGGTCGTCGGTGAACTCCTGAAGGTCATCGGCGGGTAGGGAGCGGCGTGAGACCGTTCCGCTTCCTGGCCGAACCGGGCGACGTCGCCGACGGCAAGGCCCTCATCGACGCCGCCCACCGGGCGGAGTCGATCGGCTACGACGTCATGGTCTATCCCGACCACGTCGTCCATCCCTTCGGAGTCGTGCCGTTGCTCGCGACCGTCGCCGCGGTGACGGAGCGCCTGCGGGTGGCGGCGTTCGTGCTCAACAACGACTTCCGGCATCCCGCGCTGGTCGCCCAGGACATGGCGTCGCTCGACGTGATCAGCGGCGGGCGGGTGGAGGTCGCGATCGGCGGGGGCTGGAACCAGCCCGAGTACGCGGCGCTCGGGATCCCGTTCGAACCGATCGGCCGGCGCATTGGCCGGCTGACGGAGGCCGTCGCCGTGATCAAGGGCTGCTTCGGCGAGGGGCCGTTCAGCTTCGCGGGCGAGCACTACACGATCACCAACCACGACGGGTTGCCGAAGCCGGTCCAGCTGCCGATGCCGCCGTTGTTCATCGGTGGTGGCGGGAGGCGGCTGCTCACGCTCGCGGGACGGGAGGCGGACATCGTCGGGGTCGCGCCGCGGATCATGCCGAGCGCATCGGGCGGAGGCGTGATCCGGACGGATCCGCGGTCGATCACCGTTGCCGCGACCGAGGAGAAGCTCGCGTGGGTTCGCGAGGCGGCGGGCGATCGGTTCGAGCACCTCGAGATCAACGCCTACCCGTCCGGCACGAGCCCGCTCGTCACCGACCATGCGCGCAAGGACGCTGCCGACGTCCTGGACGGGATCCGCAACCGGACCGGGATCGAGATCACGCTCGACGAGTTCCTCGAGTCCCCACACGTGTTCATCGGGTCGGTGGACGGACTGGTGACGAAGCTCCGGGAGCAGCGCGAGCGGCTGGGCATCAGCTCCATCATGGTCGGTGATCTGGATACCCTTGCCCCCGTCGTGGAGCGGCTGGCGGGAACGTAGGTCCGGTTCGAAGGTGAGGTTGTTGTGCCTGGTTGCGATCCTGATCCTGGCGGGCTGCGAGCCCGCGGGCGCGTCCCCGGTGCCGACCGTGGTTGACCAGCTCGGCAAGGCCGCCGCGCGTGGCGATACCCGGAGCGTCCTGGAGCTGATCGAGGCAGGAGCCGACGTCAACGAGCGCGACGAGGACGGTCGCACGCCGGTGATGACGGCCACCCGCGGCAACCACGTGGACACCGTCCGTGCGCTCATCGAGGCCGGCGCGGACGTCGATCTCCGTGACGACCGCCTCGACAACCCATTCCTGTACGCCGGCGCGGAGGGCCTGCTGGACATCCTGCGGCTCGCCATCGACGCGGGCGCGGATCCCGCACTCACCAATCGCTTCGGCGGGACCGCCCTGATCCCCGCGTCCGAGCGCGGCCACGTGGAGGTCGTCGAGGAGCTGCTGACGCGCACCGAGGTTGACATCGACCACGTCAACAACCTCGGCTGGACCGCGCTGCTGGAGGCGATCGTCCTGAGCAACGGCGACGAGCGGCACCAGCAGGTCGTCCAGCTGCTGGTCGATCACGGGGCCGACGTCACCATCGGGGACAAGGACGGCGTCACGCCGCTCGAGCACGCGCGAATGCGTGGCTTCACCCAGATCGAGCGCATCCTGGCAGCCGCCGCCGAGGGCTAGCCGGGATCGCCCGGTCGATGCCTGGCAGACAACGAAATCGGTCTCAAGGCGTCTGAGGCCCGCCGTCCAGGGCTCCTCGACATGATGGTGTGTCTGGCAGGCATCAATCCGTGTCGAACGACGACCGGGATGGCCGTTGAGGCCAGAAGTGATGACTGCCAGGCAACGCTGGGCGAGCGGCCGCGCGAGACAGGTCAGTCCGGGCGGCGGCCGACGATCGTGAAGATCTCCGCGTGCTCGCGGTCCTCGAACGTGAAGTCGGCGCCCCACTCGAGGTCGACGAATCCAGCCGTCTCGTACAGCGCGCGGGCCTGGTCGCGGGTGTAGGCCCGGGTCGCGCGTGGCCGGACGAAGTGCTCGATGCGGACCGGGCCGCTGCCGTTGAGCACCTCGTACAGGTCGTCGGTCGCCTCGATGCCCACGGTGGGATCGAACGTCGCGGTGGAGGTGCGCCGCACGATCGACCCGTCCTCGAGCGCCGCCTCCTTCGTCCAGTGCTCCTCGTACGCCTTGTCCATGACGATGAACGGCATCGCGAGCGAGCCGCCCGGGAGCAGCAGCGCGAAGAACCGGCGCATCGCCTCGGCGGCGTCGTCGGGCTCGAGCAGCAGCTGGAACGACGACGAGGGGACGATCACGGTCCCGTAACGGCGTGACAGCCGCAGCGACTGCATCCGCCCGAGGTGCACCCGCCCATCCACGTCCAGGCCCGCCGCCGCGGCCTTCGCGTGGAGGCGTTCCAGCATGTCGGGCGCGTTGTCGATGCCGTCGATGTCGACGCCCTGGGCGAGGAAGTCGAGGAGGAGTCTGCCGGTCCCCGTGCCGACATCGAGGACGGGTTCCCCCCGCTGGCGTATGACCTCGCGAAACCAGGCACGGTCCTCCCACCCCGAGGTGTCCCCCCGGAGCGCGTCCCACGCCTCCGCCATGAGGCCGACGTACTCGATGTCGTCCGGCATTCACCCGAGCGTACGGGCTGAACGCCGGATTGGCTGTACGTCATCCGTTCTACGTCATCTGCTGCAAACGACCGCATCAGACGACTGCGGCCCGCGCTCGTCCGACCCGGCATCATCAGTTCCGTGACCGCCCCCGCCGCCGCCGCGCAGCCCGCCATCGTGGTGCCTGCGCGCACCGCCGAGCTGTTCGCGCCCGGGCTGCGGGGCCTGACGGTGGGCCTGATCGCGACCATCACGCTGGTCGCGCTGGAGTCGCTCGCGATCGGGACGGTGCTGCCCCTGGTCGGCGAGGAGCTCGGCCAGATCGAGCTCTACGGCTGGGTGTACTCGTCGTTCTTCCTGGGCAGCCTGCTGGGCATCGTCGTTGCCGGCGGCGCGCTCGATCGCATGGCGCTCTGGAAGCCCTTTGCCGTCGGCCTGGCCCTGTTCGCGATCGGCCTGCTGATCGGCGGCCTGGCCCCGTCGATGCCGATCCTGGTCGGCGCCCGGTTCATCCAGGGCCTGGGCGGCGGGGCGGTGGGCCCCACGGCGTACGTCGCGATCGGCCGGACACTCCCTGATCGGCTGCAGCCACGGATGTTCGCGCTGTTGTCGACGGCCTGGGTCGTGCCGGGCGTGGTCGGCCCGTCAATCGCGGCGATCGTCGGCGAGTTCACGACGTGGCGCCTCGTATTCCTCGGCTTGATCCCGTTCCTTGCGGTCGCGGGAGGCCTCGCGGTCAGCGCCCTGCGCCGGATCCCCGACGCCGCCCCGCCCGAGGAGCACGCCGCCGCTGCGGCGACGATCCGGCGGCTGCCCAACGCGCTGCTGGTGGCGGCCGGCGCCGGACTGCTCATCGCCTCGCTCACGGCGCAGGACCTGCGGCTGATCGTCGTCGGCGGGCTGATCGGCCTCGCGCTGCTGCTACCCGCGTTCCGACGCCTGACGCCGCCGGGGACGCTCTCGCTGGCGGCCGGTGTCCCCGCGGCGGTGCTTCTGCGCGGGTTAATGACCTTCGCCTTCTTCAGCGGCGACGCCTACATCCCGCTCCTGCTCCAGACCTGGCGCGGTACGCCGGCCACGCTCACGGGGCTCGTGTTCACCGGGACGACGATCGCCTGGACCGTCGCGACATGGCTCCAAGCGCGGCGGATCGAGATCTGGGGCCCGCACCGGTTCGTCGCCCTGGGGTTCGCCTGCGTCGCGGTCGGCTCGCTGATCACGATTCCGGCGGTGCTGCCGGGCTTTCCGGCCGAGCTCACGATCCTCACCTGGCTGCTGCCGGGACTCGGCATGGGCTTCATGTTCTCTGCGGTCACCCTCGTCGTGCTGCGGGGGTCCGCGCCGGCCGAGCAGGGGGCCGCGTCGTCGGCGCTCCAGCTCTCGGACATCCTCGGGACGGCGTTGGGCGCGGGCGTCGCCGGGGCGATCACGGCGTTCGGCACACGGCAGGGCGGCGACGCCCTGGGCTGGGCGCTGGCGGCGGTGTTCGCGCTGTCCTCGATCGCCGCCGGGCTGGGGGTCATCGCGTCGCGCAGAATCAGGCCCATCAAGCACGTGCGGAGCACGCTCGGCGCTGCGGTAGACTAGCCGTCCGGACGCGCGAACCGCATCGCCCAGGGCTTCGCCGCCGCCGGACCTGACCACCACCGGAGGTCCCCGAACCCGATGTCCGCCGAGACGCTTCGCGCGAAGATTCGCGAGATCCCTGACTTCCCGAAGCCCGGCATCCTGTTCTACGACATCACGACGGTGCTCAAGGAGCCGGGGGCCTACAAGGAGGCGATCGACCTGATGCTCGAGCCCTACCGGGACGAGCACGTCGACATCGTGGTGGGCATGGAGTCGCGCGGGTTCATCTTCGCCGCGCCGATTGCGTACCAGCTCGATACCGGGCTGGTACCTGTACGGAAGCTGGGCAAGCTGCCGGCGGAGACGCTGACCGTCGAGTACGCCCTCGAGTACGGCTCGAACACCCTCGAGATCCACCGCGACGCGATCAGCCCGGGACAGAAGGTGCTCATCGTCGACGACCTGCTGGCGACGGGCGGGACCGTCCGGGGCACGATCGAGCTCGTCGAGCGCCTGCGGGGCGAGGTCGTCGGCCTCGCGTTCCTCGTGGAGCTCGAGTTCCTCAAGGGCCGCGAGCGGCTGGATGGCCGCCGGGTCACCAGCGTCATCAAGTACTGACCTCGGCCCACAGGCGGGATCCACGCCTCGACCCGTGAACAACTCGACCCAACCGTGACCGACCAGCCCGTCCAGCCGCCCGACCCGAACCGTCGCCGGTTCTTCCGGCAGTTCGCGGGCGACGTGATGACGTCGATGAGCTCGGTCATCGGCGCCGCGCAGCTGCTCCAGCAGGAGTCGGCCGCGGCGGCGCGCGAGCTGCTGGGCGAGGTCGATCCGGAGGATGCGGCGCCCGACGCCTCCGCCGCGAGTGCCGGTTCCCCGGGGAACGTGGCGGCCCAGGCGGTACCGGCCGCTGGGGTGGGGTACCGGGCCGCGTTCCGCTGGGACGGCGACGTGTGCCGGGTCGTGGACCAGCGCAGGCTGCCGGAAATGCTGGTGGATCTCGAGGTCCGGGGCGCTGCCGACGGTGTCGCTGCGGTCCGCGACGACGCCGTCGTCGGCTCGTTGGTGCAGGCCCAGCTTGCCGCGGTGACCGTGGCACTCGTGGCGGGCAAGACGACGACGCAGCGGCCGTTCGCGCGCCGGGCGACGATCCGGGGCGCGGCCAACGCATTCCGCACGACGCGCCCCGGCTCGGCGGCGATCGCGCACACCGTGGCGCGGCTGCTCGCGGTTGAGGAGCGTCTCGGGATCGACGCCGAGGGAGAGGCGATCGCGGCCGAGCTGCTGGCCGAGGCGACCCAGATCCTCGGGGAGGCCACCGACGCGCAGGGTCTCGTGGTCGAGCATGCGCTGACGGCGCTGGCCGAGCTCGCGGCCGATCGCGAGGACCCGCTGCGCGTCCTCACGATCGGGAGCACGGGGGCCATGGGCGGCGGCCAGAGCGGGACGGCGCTCTCGACGATCATCGCCGCCCACCACGCGAAGCGCCCGATCGAGGCATTGGTCGCCGAGACGCGCCCCGGATTCGACGGTTCCCGGATCGCCGCCTGGGAGCTGCGCGAGGCCGGCGTCACGCATGCCGTGGTCATCGACGCCGCCGCGCCGGGTCGGATCGCGGCCGGCGATGTCGATGTCGTGCTGGTCGGCGCCGACCGCATCGCGGCCAACGGCGATGTCGTCGCCGTTGCGGGCAGCTACCCACTTGCACTCGCGGCATCGGCCGCCGGCGTAACGTTCCTCGTCTGTGTGCCGACGATCACGATCGACCCGGCCGTGGGCGACGGCGCCGCCGCGCCGATCGACGAGGGTCGGCCGGGAGCGACGCTGTTCGCGGCCGGGACACGCGTCACGCCCGAGGGCACGACGACGCGAACCACGGTCCAGGACCTGACCCCGGCGGCGCTGGTCACGGCGATCGTCACCGAGCGCGGCACGCTCCGGCCTCCGTTCGCGACGTCGATTGCCGCCGTCGTCGTCGTGCCGGAGCCCGAGACGGCCCCCGTCGAGGCGGTCGGCTGATGGCCACGATCGCCGTCGGTCAGCGCAGCGCCGTCGTCGCGCGCTCGACCACCGACCGCGCGGTCCTGCGCGCCTACCTCGAGCAGGACCGGTTGTTCGCGGCATACGCGATCTGCGACCTCGAGGACCGCGAGTTCGGCCGGACGCGGTGGGGGATCGCCACCGAGGGCGACGAGATCGTCGCGGTCGGCCTCGAGTACAGCGGGATCACGCCCCAGCCGCTGTTCCTGATGGGCCGCAACGACGGGATCGAGGCCCTGCTCCAGCACGTCGTCCGGCCGCGAGTGGCGTACCTGGCGGCGAAGGCGGAGGCGCTGCCCGCCGTCGCGAGCCTCTACAACCTCGACCCTGGCCCGCCGATGATCCGCATGTGGGTCGACCGGACGCGCTTCCAGCCCGCACCGGCCGCCACCGAACGCCTGCTGCCGGTGGAGGTCGGCGAGCTCAATCGCCTGTACCAGCTCGGCTTCGGCGCGTGGCTCCCGTCGAGCACCATCGCCGAGGGCGTGTACTACGGGATCCGGGTGAACGGCAAGCTCGTGTCGGCGGCCGGCACGCACGTGATCTCGCGCACCGCGCGACTCGCCGTCGTCGGCAACGTGCTCACCCACGACGACCATCGCGGCCGTGGCTATGCGCAGGCCGTCACGTCCGCCGTGACCGCGGAGCTGCTGCGCTACTGCGACCAGGTCGTGCTCAATGTCCGATCGGACAACCCGCCCGCCGTCCAGGCGTACCGCCGCCTCGGCTACACCGAGCACTGCCGGTTCGAGGAGCGGCTCGTGCGACGCACGACCTCGCCCTGGGCCGACCTCACCGCGCCGCTGCGGCGCCTGCTCTCGCGCGGAGCGGCGCGTGGCGGGGACGCGCAAGGAGCGAACCGGACCGCCGTCCAGCACGCCCGCGGCCCGGCCAACAATGACCAGGCTCACCCGATCGACGACCTCCCGCTCGACGACCCATCGCTCGCATCGCCGTCGCCCGACGGCCCCCCTGAGGAACCCCGATGACCAACGCCGCCACCCACGTCCCGCACGACGTCACCGACCTCGCCCTCGCCCCCGAGGGGCTCCGCCGCATCGAGTGGGCCGAGCGCGAGATGCCCGTCCTGCGCCAGATCCGCGAGCGCTTCGAGCGCGAGCGGCCGCTCGCCGGCTTGCGCATCGGCGCGTGCCTCCACGTCACGACCGAGACCGCGAACCTCATGCGCACGCTCAAGGCGGGTGGTGCCGATGTCTACCTCGCGGCGTCCAACCCGCTGTCCACGCAGGACGTGACGGCCGCCGCGCTCGTCGAGTCGTTCGGGATCGCGACCTTCGCCCGCCGCGGTGAGGACCGCGACACCTACTACGCTCACCTGCGATCGGTGGCCGACATCCGGCCGACGATCACGATGGACGATGGCTGCGACCTCGTGTCGTTGCTCCACAGCGAGCGCCGCGACCAGCTGGGCGAGGTCCTCGCGGGCACCGAGGAGACGACCACGGGCGTCATCCGGCTCCGCGCGATGGCGGCCGACAACGCGCTCGCGTTCCCGGTCGTCGCCGTCAACGAGGCGCTCACCAAGCACCTGTTCGACAACCGGTACGGGACGGGCCAGTCGACGATCGACGGCATCCTGCGGGCGACGAACCTGCTGATCGCCGGCCGGAACGTGGTCATCGCGGGCTACGGCTGGGTCGGCCGCGGGATCGCATCGCGCATGGACGGGCACGGCGCGCACGTGGCGGTGGTCGAGGTCGATCCGGTCCGCGCGCTCGAGGCGCTGATGGACGGCTACCAGGTGATGACGGTCGCCGAGGCCGCGCCGTGGGGCGACCTGTTCGTCACCGCGACCGGCAACATCAACGTGTTCCGGCGCGAGCACTTCGCCTCGATGAAGGACGGCGCGATCATGGCCAACTCCGGCCACTTCGATGCCGAGCTGGACCTGCCCTCGCTGCGAGCCATGGCCGAGGGTCACGTGACCGATGTCCGCGAGAACGTCCAGCAGTTCGACATCGGCGGCAAGAAGCTCAACCTCATCGCCGAGGGACGGCTCGTCAACCTGGGCGCTGCCGAGGGCCACCCGGCCGCGGTCATGGACATGAGCTTCGCGAACCAGGCGCTGGCCGCGGAGTACGTGGCCAAGCACCACAGCGAGCTCGAGCCGCGCGTGTACGGGGTGCCCGAGGCAATCGACGCCGAGGTGGCGAGGCTCAAGCTGGCCGCGATGGGCGTCGTGCTGGACGCGATGACCCCCGAGCAGCTCGAGTACGTGTCCTCCTGGCAGCACGGGACGTAGAGCCGCGCATGGACGACGAGGGGCAGCGCGCCCACGAGGACGGCCACCACGTGCACGACCCGCACCCGGCGACGGTCGCGCCATACGGCAGCTGGCGCTCGTCCATCGACATCGAGCTGGTCGCCGGCTCGGCGATCGCGCTCGGCGAGCCGTGGCTCGATGGCGACGACATCTACTGGCTCGAGTCCCGCTCCGCGCAGGGTGGCCGCCGGACCCTGCTCCGCCACACGCCGGACGGGTCGACGCGCGAGGTCACGCCGTCGCCGTTCCCGGTGGGCAACCGCGTCCACGAGTACGGCGGTGGCTCGTACGTCGTCGATCGCGGGCGGATCGTCGTCTCGTCGACCGAGGACGGCCGGCTATGGCGGTTCGACCCGGACGCCGCGGTCGATCCCGTCGCGCTGACGCCGCCCGACGGCGGACGCTTCGCCGACCTGCGGTTCGACCCGGCGCGCGAGCGCCTGTACGCCGTGCGCGAGACGCACGACGCCGCCGAACCCGATCGTCCGGACCTCGTCGTCAACGAGCTGGTGGCGATCACGCTCGACGGGTCCGATGGCCCCGGGCAGGCGCTCGTGAGCGGCGCCGACTTCTACGCCGCGCCGCGGCCGTCGCCCGACGGGAGCCGGCTCGCCTGGCTCGAGTGGGACCAGCCGGACATGCCGTGGGACGCGACGCGGCTCCGCGTGGCGGATGTCGCGGAGGACGGTGGGCTCGGCCCGGCACGCACGGCGGCCGGCGGACCGGGCGTGTCGATCGTGCAGCCGGCCTGGCGCGCGGATGGGGTGCTCCACTACGTCTCGGACGAGTCGGGCTGGTGGAACCTGTTTGCCCTGGACGGGGAGGGCGGGCTCGACGGCCCGGCTCGCAACGTCGCGCCGATGGACGCCGAGCTGGGCGACCCGGCATGGGTGTTCGGCCGGTCCTCCTACGGGTTCGCGGATGACGGCACCGTGCTGGCGGTCGGCCGCGTGGACGGGCTGGACGGCCTGCTCACGATCAGCGTGTCGGGCGAGGTCGAGCCGGTCGACGCGCCGTTCACCGAGGTCGAGGGGCTCCAGATCGCCGGCGGACTGGCCATTCTGATCGGCGCGGGACCGCACGACGGCGCGGTCGTTGCCCGCCTGGACGCGCGGACCGGTCGCCCGGCGGGCGTCCTGGCGCGCTCCCTCGCGACGCCGATCGATCCAGGCCTGCTCCCGCACGCGGAGCCCATCGCCTACCCGACGTCCGGTGGCGCCACGGCACGGGCCCTGTATTTCCCGCCCACCAACGACGCCTACCGCGCACCGGACGGGGAGCTGCCGCCGCTCATCGTGTTGTCCCACGGCGGGCCGACGTCCGCGGCGTCGTCCGCGCTGTCGCTGGACCGGGCGTTCTTCACGTCGCGAGGCATCGCCGTCGTCGACGTCGACTACCGCGGCTCGACCGGCTACGGGCGTCCCTATCGCGACGCGCTCCAGGGCCAGTGGGGCATCGTGGACGTGGACGACTGCGTCGCGGCGGCGCAATTCCTCGCCGTTCGAGGATCCGTCGACCGGCGACGGATCGTGATCAAGGGCGGCAGCGCCGGCGGCTTCACGACGCTCGCCGCGCTCACGACGCAGCCTGGCGTGTTCGCGGCCGGGATCAGCCACTACGGCATCGCGGACCTCGAGCTGATCCACCTCGACGGCCACAAGTTCGAGTCACGCTACGACGAGGGGCTGCTCGCGCCGTGGCCCGAAGGCCGCCAGGTGTTCCGCGACCGCTCGCCGATCCACGCCTTCGATCGGATCGAGGCGCCGATGCTGATCACGCAGGGCCTCGACGACCGGGTCGTGCCGCCATCGCAGCTCGACGCGATGGTGGCGGCCCTCCACGGGCGCGGGGTCCCGCACGCGACGATCCGGCTCGCCGGCGAGGGCCACGGCTACCGCAAGGCGGAGTCCAGGCGCGAGGTGTACGCCGCCGAGCTGTCGTTCCTGGGCCAGGTCTTCGGCTTCACACCTGCCGACGACATCGACCCGATCCACGTGGAGCACCTGCGCGCGCGCTGACCCGCGACCCGCCCGTCTACCGCCCGAATTGTGCGGTCGACGCACAGTTCCGGACCGAGCGTGCGCCCCGTGCACATTCCCGACGGCGGGGTCCCCGCGACGGTCGACACCGTGCCGCAGACGCACACTCCTGACGCGGACGGGCCGCCGCCGGCCGGACGGCGTCTGATCTGTGCGTGCGGCGCACGAACCGGACGAGACTCGTGACTGGGAGCGGGATCGTTCGGCTGGAATGTACACGTAGCGCACAGGCGCATCGGCGCCGAAGCTAGCCCCGAGCCAGCAGGTCCCGCAGCGCCATGATCCCGCGGTCCACGTCGGCGAAGGACGTCGTGAGCGGCGACAGTCCGAAGCGGATGACGTCGGGCTCACGGAAGTCGACGATCACGCCGCCCGCGATGAGGCCGTCAACGAGCGCGCGGGCGTCCGGGTGGCGGATGGAGACGTGGCTGCCGCGCCGTGCGGGATCCCGCGGGCTGCCGAGCCGACAACCGAGCGGCGCGAGGTCCTCGTCCAGCCGCTC
>DATDJA010000036.1:0-2748 GCA_036520795.1 Candidatus Limnocylindrales bacterium | reverse complement strand
CGCCCTTGAGGCCGATATCGGCCCACATGATGCTCCAGCCGCCGAGGCTCGAGACGGCGAGGCGATCGAGTTCCGGACCGACGAAGCAGGGGTTCGCGGGCTGATTCAGCACGACGCCGTCGGGGTCCTCGGCCAGGATCTCGGGTTCCTCGCCCGGTCGCACGATCCAGAGCCTGTCGGGCCGGTAGCAACCGACGATCATCGTGCCGTCGGAGGCGAGTGCCAGGCCGTCGGGCTGGGACCCGGGGAGTTCCACGACGACCTCTGGCGTGCCGGCCGACCCGTCGTCGGCGAACGGGATACGCACCACGCGTCTCGCGTGCGACTCGATCACCAGCAGCGCGTCGCCCTCGAGCGAGAGGCAGCAGCCGTTGGGGAAGGCCGGCGCGGCGTCGCTCCACACACGCGTCGTCCCGTCGGGCTCGACGCGGAAGATCGTGCCGTCGTCGGCGGCCCACTCCCCGGAGTCCGTCACGAACAGCGCGCCGCCCTCGTCGAAAGCCGCGGCGTTGGGGACGCGCATCGGGCGATCGTCGGTGCCTCGCGAATGCCATGACACGTCGCCGGCGCCATCGATCCTGGCGACCGCAGCGTTGCCGAAGTCACACGCGTACACGGTGGACGCACCGTCGACCGCGAGGCCGTACATGAACCCGTCGGTCGAGGCGATCTGCGCGACGGAGCCATCGAGGCCGATCGCATAGACCTGACCGGCCTCGCCGCCCGCATACAGCGCGCCGTCAGGAGCCCATGCGATGCCCTCAGGATGGTCCAGGCCCCCGGCGAGTTCCGTGAATGCGTCCAACATCGTGCGCGCATCCTGTCACGGCGAGGAGTCACCTGTGAGCCTGGATCCCCACATGAAGAAGGAGCGGCGATGCCGGGCCACGCCCGCATGGGCCCGGCGCCGCCGCCCGTCACGGCCGGGGAGGCCGTGTGCGTGGGTTCCCGCCGTGCTCGCTTGCCGCCGCCCCCGTGGGGGTTGTCCCGTGAGCGCCGTCGTCGTGCGGGTCCCCTTGCCCGCCCAGCGGTTCGCGCCCTTGCCAGACGCGATCCGTCGGCGTGCGGTGGTGCTGGGGGAAGTATCGACGCGTACGTAGCTAGTTCTTGAGGGCTACGTACGTATCATCCGTTCGGGGCCACGGCTGGAGGGAGCAGATCCCCGAGGTCGCTCGTGCCCACGATGGCGACCGCTTCCTCCATCAACGCCTGCGCTGCAACCAGATTGGCCTCCGCGCCCGAGTTCGCGCTTATGCGACCGTCGTCGATCCCGTCGGCGACGCGGCCCCGAGCGCGGTCGTACACAGGCGCTCCCGCGGTGTTCCGTCCGTCGAACCACGTTCGAGCCGCGGTCGCGAGCCCTGCCCAGGGCTCGCCGTCGACCTCGCGCATGCGATCGAGCGACCAGATCACACTGGCGACGTCATAGGGAGACGTGCTCGGCGCTGCGAACCCATCGCGGACGACGGGCACGAGCAGCCGTTCTGCGCTGGTGCGAGCGGTCTCCAACAACGCTGGATCCTCGAGCGGGCCGGTGACCTGGGCGAGGACGCCTTCCTGGATATGCGCCCACAGGTGAGGGGTGCCGCGTTCGTCCGGGTTGTTCATCAGCACGCCGTCGATGCACAGGTCTGCGATCTCGTGCGCCCATCCGCGGATCGACGTCATGGCCCGGTCGGTGTCGAGTTCGTCGCGCATGCGCCACGCCGCCGCCACGTGTAGCGCCCGCACATCGGGGGGCGCCGGCTTCGCTTCCGCGTGTTGGAAACCTCGCCGGAAGGACTCCAAGGCGCGTTCGTCACCGAACGCATGCCATGCGTTGGCGACACCCAACAGCGCTCGGGCCTGCCAGAAGTTCTCACCGACGCTCGAGGTGAGACCCGCCTCGTTCCTGGTCCCACCCCAGTCGTAGACGAAGTTCACCCAGCGTCCGTCGGGTTCCTGCATCCATAGGACGAAATCCAATACGCCGCGCGCCCATCGCTCGACGGTCTCGTCGTTGGTGCGTGTCCAGACCTCGCACAGGACGTCGAGCGATCGAGCGGCGTCGTCGACGCAGGCGACGCCTTCCCACCCGGACTCCCGCGCCGACACCAGCGCATCGGCGGCGTCGGCGTAGACGGCCACCCCCATCGCGTCCTCGCCCGCGGCCGGGAGCGATCGTGTGAGGCGCGCGAGCTGTCTCAGCACGGTTCGAGGCTGGCGAGGATGTCGGCCACCACCACGTCGGCCGCCGCCGTTCGCGAGTCGGCGGCGCCGTAGAAGATGCGGATCCGCTCGCCGTCGTCGAGCGGCACGTGCCCGCTGGGGAACACCACGTCGTGCAGGAATCCATCGCGTTCGTAATCGAACTCAGGCACGAGCAGTGGACGTCGACTTCGGGCGATCACCCGGCCGGGGTCATCGCCGTCCAGCAGGATCGCTCCCATGCCGTACCGATTGGTGCGGTCGGCGCCGTGGTAGATCTCGAGCCACCCCTCCTCGACGCGGAAGGGGGTGAGACTGGCCCCGATACGAGCCTCATCCCAGAGTCCCGGTCGCGGCAGCGCCACCGGGCGGTGGCGTCCCCAATGCACCAGGTCGTCGGACTCGGCGAGCCAGATGCCGAGGACCCGCGAGAACGACGCCGGCATCGGCCGGTGGAACGTCAAGTAGTGACCGCCGACCCGCTCGGGGAACAGCACCGCGTCCTTCTGGTCGGGGTAGAGCATCACGCCGTGTCGCTCGAAGGTGTGGAAGTCCGTCGTG
>DATDJA010000035.1:0-2032 GCA_036520795.1 Candidatus Limnocylindrales bacterium | reverse complement strand
GGACTACGTGACGGACGCGGGGCCGTTCCGCGCGATCGACGGCGTCGACCTCCAGGTGGACAAGGGCGAGTTCATCGCGGTCGTGGGGCGGTCGGGCTGCGGCAAGTCGACCCTCATGAACATGATCACCGGGATCGACCGGGCGACCGACGGCACGGTGACGGTCGCCGGCCAGGACCTGGCGAAGCTGTCGGAGGGCAAGACCGCCGAGTGGCGCGGCCGCACGGTCGGCGTGATCTTCCAGTTCTTCCAGCTGCTGCCGACCCTCACCGTCGTCGAGAACGTGATGCTGCCGATGGACTTCGGCGGACTGTGGACGCCTCGGGAGCGATACGAGCGGGCGATGGACCTGCTCGAGCGCGTCGGGATGGCCGACCAGGCGCGCAAGTTGCCGTCGAGCACGTCGGGCGGGCAGCAGCAGCGTGTCGCGGTCGCCCGGGCGCTCGCCAACGACCCGCCGCTGATCGTCGCCGACGAACCCACGGGCAACCTCGACTCCGCGACGGCCGACATCGTGTTCGAGGAGTTCGAGTCGCTCGTCGACCAGGGACGCACCATCGTGACCGTCACCCACGACGCCGAGCTGGCCCGCCGCACGCGCAGAACGGTCCACATGGCCGACGGGCGAATCCTCGACGGGACGCTCGCGGACGAGGCCGTCGCCAGTGCGTAGCGTCCGCTGGCGCAAGGCGATCCGCGACCTGGGCAGCCACCCGGTCCGATCGGTGCTGGTGGTCCTCTCGATCGCCGTGGGCGTGTTCGCGGTGGGGACGATCGCCGGGGCGAACGCGATGCTCCAGACGGGCCTCACGACGGCCTACGAGAGCAGCAAGCCCTCGTCGGCCACGATCTTCGCCGGCCCGTTCGACGAGTCGTTCGTCGAGAGCATCCGCAGCATGAACGGCATCGCGGACGCCGAGGCGCGGCGGAGCGTCACGGTCCGTCTCCTCAACGACGACGGCTCGTACCGGGAGATGCTGCTCAACGCGATCGCCGACTTCAGCGACCAGCGCCTCGACCTCGTCACGCCGCAGTCGGGTGGCTGGCCACCGGACCGGGACGAGGTCGTCATGGAGCGCAGCTCGCTCGTGCTCCAGCCGTTCGCTCCGGGGCAGCGGCTGCGCGTCCAGACCGCCGACGGTAAGGAGCACGACCTCACGGCGATCGGCATCTCGCACGAGGTGGGCGCGGCGCCGGCGTTCTACGCGGGCCGGGTGGCGGGCCACGTCACCCCTGAGACCCTGCAGGATCTGGGCTTCGACACGACCTTCGACGAGCTCCACATCAAGGTCGCCGACCCGACGCTCGACCAGGACGGCATCCGCGCGGTCGCCGAGGACGTCTCGACCCGCATCCAGCGGGCGGGGATCCCGGTCTTCGGCAGCTATGTCCCCGTCCCCGGTCGTCACCCGGCCAACGACCTGCTCCAGGGCTTCTTCCTGGTGCTCGGGTTCATCGGCGCGCTGTCGCTGATCGTGTCGGGGTTCCTCGTGATCAACACGGTGTCGGCGATCCTCGCCCAGCAGACGCGACAGATCGGGATCATGAAGGCGATTGGCGCCCGCAACGGCCAGATCGCCGGCCTGTATCTCGTGCTGGTCTTCGCCTACGCCGTCCTGGCGCTGTGCGTCGCGATCCCGCTGGCCGCCCTCGGCGCCTACGGGTTCGCCCAGTTCACGGCCGGCCTCGCCAATTTCGACATTGACACCTTCTCGATCCCGACGGAGGTCATCGCGCTCGAGGTCGCGATCGGGCTCGGCCTGCCGCTGCTCGCCGCGCTGGTCCCGATCGCGCGTGGCGTCCGGATCACCGTGCGCGAGGCGCTCGCGTCGACCGGCATCAACGACCGGTTCGGGCACGGCCGGTTCGACCGCCTGCTGCGCGACATCCGGGGCTTGCCGCGTCCGACCCTGCTCTCGATCCGGAACACGTTCCGGCGCAAGGGCCGTCTCGTCCTGACCCTGGCCGCTCTGAGCCTCGGCGGCGCGATCTTCATGTCGGTGTTCGCGGTCCGGGCCTCGCTCGTGAAGAC
>DATDJA010000034.1:0-7765 GCA_036520795.1 Candidatus Limnocylindrales bacterium | reverse complement strand
CTGGTAGCCGTCCAGCCGGAGCTGATCGGCGAGGATGACGAGCAGGTTGGGGTCGTCGTCAACGATCAGGATCCGCGGCGCCGTGACGCCGTACGGGCCGGGGCCGCCGTACATGCCGCGAGGATATCAGCGCGAATCGGGTGATCAGCGCTCGAGGACGAGCCGGAACGCCGCGCGAGCCGGGTCGCCCGCGCGGAGGCCGAGGCGCCGGGCCCACGTGCTGCGGGCGCCCACGATGTCCTGGTCGCTCGCCCGCCCGGCCTCGCGCAGCCCGAGACCGAATGGCCGCCAGTCGTCGGCGAGTCCGTTCGCGATGCGCTCCCCGACGTCGATTGCGTCGTCGAGCTGGTCCCTGGTCGCGGGGGCGAGGAGGATCTCGACCCTGCCGCCGGGCGCGACCAGACCGGCGATGCCCGCCGCGACGGCTTCGTCGATCGCGAGCGCGCCGCGCAGCAGCGAACCCCAGGGGAGATGGATCGTCACGACCTCCGCGACGCCGTCGAGCTCGTGCGGCAGCGCCTCCGCCGCCGCAACCACGAACAGGGCGTTGGGCAGGCCGCCACGTCTCGCCGGCCCAGCGGCGCGTCGGGACGCCTCGATCATGGCGCCGGCGCTTGCGTCGACCCCGATGACGAGCGTGTTCGGGTCGGCGGCCGCGGCGGCCAGGACGAACCTGCCGTCGCCGGTACCCAGGTCGACCAT
This sequence comes from Candidatus Limnocylindrales bacterium, assembly GCA_036520795.1. GTDB lineage: Bacteria > Chloroflexota > Limnocylindria > Limnocylindrales > CSP1-4 > CAIXZV01. The sequence goes on along the minus strand of DATDJA010000034.1, from coordinate 7,063 downwards.
GACCCGGGACGTGCCGGCCCGTCGATTGGCGAGTTAGCCGACGTCCACCTCGTGGACGCGCTTGCCGATGACGATGCGCATGGCGCGACCGTACGGGATCTGCGGCGAGCACGCAACGGCCCCCACCTACACTCAAAGCGATGTCCGAGCTCCCGATTCGCACGTACGAGAAGCTGCCCGCGGCGTTCCATCCATGGGACCCGCGCACGCAGGACGTGGCGCGGGACGTAGCGCGGCTGGTCGAGTCGGCCCGACCCGGGACCGACGCCCAGCACATCGGGAGCTCGGCCGTGCCCGGGATGCCCGGCAAGAACGTCGTCGACCTCGGGATCGAGGCGGACCCGGACGACATCCCGGATGTCGCCGATGCCCTCATCTCGCTCGGCTTCCAAAGCCAGGGCGGCCTCGCGCCGTTTCCGCCGACCCGGCCGCTGCTGCTCGGCAACGTCGACCATGGCGGGACGTCGTTCCGCATCCACCTCCACGTCATGCCCCCGGCGCGCCACGAGCTCGCCGAACTGGTCGCCTTCCGCGACGCCCTCCGATCGGACGCCTCCCTCCGTGACGGCTACGCGGCGTCCAAGCGCGAGTTCGTGGAGGTCGCGCCGGACGGCGAGGCGAACCTCCTGTACACGGTCCACAAGGGCGACTTCGTCCAGGACTCGCTCTATCGCCTCGGCATCCGCCGACCGCCTGCCGACCGGCCGGACCCGCTCAAGCCCGGCTCGACGATCGGGATCCTGGGTGGCGGCCAGCTGGGTCGCATGCTCGGGATCGCGGCGCGTGCCATGGGTTACCGGATCGTCGCCCTCGACCCGGACCCCGAATGCCCGACATCGGCGGTCGCCGACGAGATCGTGGTCGGTGCCTACGACGACGCCGATGCCGCCCGCCGCCTCGCGTCGAAGGCCGACGTGGTCACCTACGAGCTGGAGCACGTCGGGCTCGAGGCTGCCACTGCGGCCGGCGAGGTTGCCCCGCTCCGGCCCGGCCTGGCCGCGCTTCGGGCAACTCGGGACAGACTTGCCGAGCGGCGGTTCATCCGCGAGATCGGGGAGTGGGCGGCGCCGTGGCGCGAGGTCCGGGACGTCGATGATGCCCGCGCCGCCGCGGACGCGCTGGGCTACCCGGTGCGACTCAAGGCGGCGATCGGCGGGTACGACGGGCGCAGCCAGGTCCGCATCACCGAACCGGCCGAGGTCGAGGCCGCGGTCGCGGTCCTCGGGGGCGGGCGGGCCGGCCCGCTGCTGGTCGAAGCGGAGATCGACTTCGAAGCCGAGCTGTCGGTCGTGTGCGCTCGCGATCGCGACGGGCGGTCACTGGCCTTCCCCCTGTCGCGCAACGTCCACGACGCCGGGATCCTGGTCGAGAGCGCGGCGCCCGCCCCGATCCACCCGCTGGTCGCGGCGGACGCCCGTGAGATCGCGGACAGCCTCGTGCGCGGCCTCGACCTCGTTGGCTTGCTCACCGTCGAGCTGTTCCAGCTCCGGGGTGGCGGGTTGATGATCAACGAGCTCGCGCCGCGGGTCCACAACTCGGGCCACTGGACGATCGAGGGCGCGGTAACGTCGCAGTTCGAGCAGCACCTGCGAGCGATCCTGGGGCTGCCGCTTGGCTCCGTCCGTCCATACGGGTCGGCCGCGATGATCAACCTGCTGGGCACCGGGGCGGACCGCCCGGCGCGACTCCAGGGGCTGGAGCGAGCCCTCGTGGACCCGGACGTCCACGTCCACCTCTACGGCAAGCGACGCGTGTTCGAGCGGCGCAAGATGGGCCACGTGACCGTGATCGCAAGCGACGTGGACGAGGCGCTGGAGCGGGCGCGCGGCGCGCGGGCCGTGCTGGACTGGGAGGGCTGAGATGGGCGATCCGGGGCCGCTCGTCGGCATCGTCGGGGGCAGCCGGTCCGACTTCCCGTGCCTCGAGAAGGCGTCGATGACCCTCGAACAGCTCGGCATCGGGTGCGAGCTCCGCGTGGTGTCGGCGCATCGGACGCCCGACCACTTGTTCCGGTACGCGGAGACGGCACGGGGGCGGGGGATCCGGGTGATCATCGCCGGCGCCGGTGGCGCCGCCCACCTGCCGGGCATGCTGGCCGCCAAGACCACGCTGCCCATCATCGGCGTGCCCGTTCCGACCGAGCACCTCGGCGGCCTCGACTCGCTGCTCTCGATCGTCCAGATGCCGCGCGGGATCCCGGTCGCGACCGTCGCCATCGGCAACGCGGTCAACGCGGCGCTCCTGGCGGCGCAGATCCTGGGCTTGTCGGACGAGGGGATCGCCGGACGGGTCGCGGCGTGGCGCGAGGCGCAGACGGATGCCGTCCTCGACGACCCGTCGAACGCCGAGCCGCTGGGGTAGTCCCGCGTAGACTCGGGGGCAGATGGACGACGAGCGATGGGAACCGGGGATGCCCGTTCTCGACCGGCAACCGGTGCGGGCGCCCGCGGGCGGCCCGGGCGCCTCGACGCTGCCGCCGAGCCTCCAGGGCCTGCCTCCGCGGAGCGTCCCCGAAACCGCTCCAACGCCGCTCCAGAAGCACTACGTCCTGCTGTGCGCCCCGGCGCTGGTCGCCGGGTTCATCGCGATCACCGCGCTCGAGGTCGGGGCCGGGTTCGGCAGCCCGCTGGTCAAGGTGTGCGTGCTGATTGCCGCGCCGCTGCTGTTCGTCACGACCATCGACGCCACCCTGCGGATCTGGCGCGCCGCCTGGGCCTGGATGCCGGTCGACCGCAACAAGGGCCTGTTCCGCCTGGCCTGGGTCGTCGTGAGCCTCGTGTTCCTCGCGTTGATCGTCGCGGCGACCGTCCTGGTGCTCGGAGCCTAGGGTGGAGCGCCGCCTGTCCGAGAACGAGCTCGCGTTCCTGGCGATGGCCGACCGGGGGCCCGACGGACGCTCCACGGATATCGCCTCGGGCGATGGCACCCCGGACTGGATCACGGCGACGCTGCGCTACTGCTCGCGCTGCGGGAAGCCACTGGCGCCGGCGATGCTGCCCGAGGAGAACCGCGAGCGGCTGGCCTGCGCCGCGTGCGGCTTCATCGCGTACGTCAACCCGCGGCTCGTCGTGACCACGCTGCCCGTGACCGACGACGGGCGGCTAATCCTGCTGCGGCGGGGCATCGAGCCGGGCAAGGGATGGTGGGCGCAGCCGGGTGGCTTCCTCGAGGTGGACGAGACGGTCACCGAGGCCGCGGTCCGCGAGACGCTCGAGGAGACCGGGCTGTTCGTCGTGCCGGGCGAGATCGTGGGGCTGTACGCGAGGCTCGAAGCGTCCGTGGTGGTCGTCGCGTTCGAGGCGAACGTCGCCGGCGGCACGATGCGCACGACCCCCGAGGCGCTCGAGGTGCTGCCGTTCGCCCCCGCGGACATCCCCTGGACCGAGATCGCGTTCAAGACCTCGTTCCACGCGATCCGGGACTGGGTGCGGCTGCGCCATCCGGACGCGCCGCAACCCGGCGCCTTCCGCGAGCCGGCGGAGTAGCCGCGGGCCAGTGCCACCGGCGCCGCTTGCCCGGCAGGCCAGCGGATCGGCCTGAAGCGCAGACCGCGACGCGCCTGGACCCCCACGCTGGCCCGGCAGACACGTTCGGGGACCCTGGTGCGCTCGCGACGAGGTCGCGACCGGCTTCGCGTCGGTTCGCTGGCCTCGCAGGCCAGCACCGGGCGATCCGCGTGCTCAGCCGAGGTCGATGAACACGTTCTTGAGCTCGGTGTACTGCTCCAGTGCCTCGAGGCCGAGGTCCTTGCCGATCCCCGACTGCTTGTAGCCGCCGAACGGCGCCTCGACGTGGACGCTGTTGTTGCAGTTCACCGAGACCACGCCCGAGCGCAGCGCCTTCGCGGCGCGCAGTGCGCGCCCGATGTCCCGGCTCCAGACGGACCCCGACAGGCCGTAGGGCGACGCGTTCGCGATCCGGAGCGCCTCCTCGTCGGTGTCGAACGGGATCACGCCAACCACGGGTCCGAACACCTCCTCGCGGGCGATGCGCATCCCGGGCGTCACGTGGTCGAACACCGCCGGCAGCAGGTAGGCGCCCTCGGCGAGCGCGGGGTCCGTCGGGCGCACGCCCCCGGTGACCAGCGTCGCGCCCTCGGCCAGGCCGCTCTCGACGTACCCCTCGACCCGCTCGCGCTGGCGGAACGACACCAGTGGCCCGACCTCCGTCGCCGGGTCGGACGGGTCGCCGACCACGACGCGCTCGGTTGCCGCGGCGAACAGCTCGACGACACGCTCGTGCACCGAGCGCTCGACGATGATCCGGCTCCGCGCGCAACAGTCCTGGCCGCAGTTGTCGAACACGGCGTACGGCGAGGCCGCGGCGAACGCCTCGATGTCGGCGTCGGCGAACACGATGTTGGGGCTCTTGCCGCCGAGCTCGAGGCTCACCTTCTTCACGGTCCCCGCCGCGGCGCGCAGGATCTCCTGGCCCGTCGCCGTCTCGCCGGTGAATGCGATCTTGCCGATCCCCGGGTGCGACGCCATCGCCTCGCCGACCACGGGCCCGGGTCCGGTGACCACGTTGAGGACCCCGGGCGGCAGCCCGGCCTCGAGCGCCAGCTCGCCCAGCCGGAGCGCCGTCAGCGGCGAGTACGAGGCGGGCTTGAGGACCGCGGTATTGCCGGCCGCGAGCGCGGGCCCGACCTTCCAGCTGGCCATCATGATCGGGAAGTTCCAGGGGACGATGAGGCCGACGACACCGATCGGCTCGCGCAGGGTCAGGTCGAGGCCGGGTCGGGTGACGGGGATCGTCGAGCCGCGAAGCTTGGTCGTGGCACCCGCGTAGAACTCGAGCACCTTGGCGACCTGGCCGACCTCCCAGCGGGCGCCGCTGATGGGCTTGCCGATCTGGCGGCTCTCGAGCGTCGCCAGCTCGTCCTCGTGCGCCCGCACGACCTCAGCGAAGCGCAGCAGCAGCCGGCCTCGATCGGACGCCGCCATCGAGCCCCAGTCGCCGTCGAACGCGGCTTGGGCAGCGTCGACCGCCCGGTCAACGTCGACCGCGTCACCGAGCGGTGCCGTCGCGACGACCGATCCACGGTGCGGCTCGACGACCTCGAACGTCCGCCCGTCCGCGGCCGCGACGAGCTTCCCGCCGATCACCATCCGGCTCACCGCGACCGCCGCCGGCTCGGCCCGTTCCGTGGTCATGGTGCTCCTCTCCTCGAGCGCGTGCGGGGTGGCTCGGTGGGACGCCGCCGTCGTCCGATCATACGGGCACGTCGGCGGACCTCGCCGCTGCTGTAGGCTCGTCGCGATGGCAGGACAGCGGGCCGTCGGCGCCGGATCACCGTGGAGCCGCATCGCGCGGGCCTTCTCGGAGGCGATCCGGGGCCGCCACATCCGGGCGTGGATCCTGGCCGTGCTCGCCGTCACGGCGGTCGGCAGCCTCGGGTACATGATCCTGTTCCGCTGGCCGCCGTCCGATGCCGTGTACATGACCGTGATGACGCTCACCACGGTGGGGTTCCGCGAGGTCCGGCCGATCGATGAACCCCTTGCCCGGCTGTGGACGATGCTGCTGGCGGTGTCGGGCGTGGCCATCATCTTCGGGTCGATCGGGATCGTGGCCGAGACGATCGTGAGCGACGCGGCGAGCGGCAAGCGGGAGGCGAAGCGGATGCGCGAGGCGGTCGCGGCCCTGCGGGGGCACTACATCGTGTGCGGGTACGGCCGCGTGGGCTCGACGGTCGCGCGCGAGCTGGCGCACTCCGGGGAGCGCCTCGTCGTCATCGACATCGAGCAGGCGTCGATCGAGCGCGCGGCGCGCGACGGCCACCTCGTGGTCGAGGGCGACGCGACGGACGACGCGACCCTGGCCAAGGCCGGCACGGAGCACGCCCGTGGCCTCGTGACCACGATCGACTCGGACGCCAACAACGTGTTCGTCACCCTCAGCGCCCGCGCGATGAACCCGTCCCTGTTCATCGTCGCCCGGGCCAACGCCGAGGGGACCGAGGCGAAGCTCGAGCAGGCGGGCGCCAACCGGATCGTGTCTCCTTACACGATGGCCGGCCGGCGCATCGCGGAGCTCGCGAGCCGGCCACGGGTCGCGGACTTCATCGATGCCGCGCTGTCGCACGGGAACCTGTCGTTCTCCCTGGAGGAGGTCGTGGTCGACACCGACAGCCCGCTGCTCGGGGTCACCGTGGGTGCGCTGCGCGCCGACGGTGTCGTCAGCCTGGCGATCCTGCAGCGGGACGGAGCGTACGAGGCGAACCCGCCCGAAGACCGGGCGCTGCACGCCGGCGAGAGCCTGATCACGTCGGGGTCAACCGAGGCGCTGGCGGCGCTGCGCGCGAGGGCCTGACCGACCGTCGCGCCATCGCGCCGTCGCGCCCGAGCCGCCGCCGTGGCCCGGGTCAGCCTGGGGCCTGCTCCTGCGCCTGCCCCCGCGCCTGCTCCTGCTCGGCGGCGGCCATCGCCGCGCCGACGATGCCCGCGTCGTTGCGGAGGGCCGCCGGAATCACCTCCGCGCGCACGGTGAGCCGAGGGACGAACTGGTCGGCGCGCTTGGACACGCCACCGCCGATGATGAACAGCTGGGGCGAGAACAGCTTCTCGATCGCCAGCAGGTGCTCGTCGAGATCGGCCGCCCAGGCCTTCCAGGAGAGGCCGCGCCGGACGCGCGCGACGGCCGCGGACCGCTTCTCTGCATCCCGGCCCCGGATCTCCATGTGCCCGAGCTCGAGGTTTGGCACCAACAGGCCGTTCGAGAACAGCGCCGAGCCGGTGCCGGTGCCGAGCGTGATCAGGAACACGGTGCCCCGGCGGCCGACACCGGCCCCGAAGCGCATCTCGGCCACCCCCGCCGCATCCGCGTCGTTCACGAGGTGCACCGGACGGTTGAGCACGCGTTCGAGGGCGTGATCCGCGTCGAAGTCGACCCAGCCGGGATCGACGTTCGCGGCGCTCTTGGTGACGCCCGCGATGACGATCGCCGGAAACCCCACGCCGACCGGCACCTCGGGACCCAGGATGACCTCGTGCTCGATCTTGTGGATCATGCGGGCGATCGAGGCGATGACCGCGGCAGGAGCCGAGGGCTGCGGCGTCGGGAC
>DATDJA010000033.1:0-2024 GCA_036520795.1 Candidatus Limnocylindrales bacterium | reverse complement strand
GGCGGAGGAACGCGCGATCCCGGTCTATGTCCTCAAGTCGAACACGATCGTCCAGATGCAGGCGTCGCTCACCTCGATCTTCTCGCTCGAGGTGGACCCGCGAGATGCCGCGCTGCGCGAGACCGAGCAGGCGATCGGGCTGGTGATCAAGCAGCAGGAGCCCGTCGAGCTGTCGCCCCAGAACGCCTACATCCGGCGGCTGCAGCACCAGATGGCCGAGCGCGCGAACCTCGTGTCCCGTTCCCGTGGCCGCGAGCCGTACCGCCGGGTCCGCCTCTACCCCGACGCCGCCCGTCCTGCCTGGCGGTAGATCGCCGGCTCACGCGCGGTTGGTCGCGACCCAGGATCCGCACGCTCGGTGATGGAGGAGCGTGCGCTCGCCGTGCGGCAAGTCGCCCCATGCATGGACTGAGCGGAGCGCGGGCCCGAACGATCCGCGACACGGCCCGGGCCGCTCCACGGGCCCGCATCGGGGCGCCGGTGGGCGCTGCATGCATGACCGTGCGGGCAAGGGCATCACGGCGGTCGCGATGCGCAGACGACATCACCGGTAGCCCAGGGGCTGTGCACGGTCCAGAGTTGCAGCGACTACGGAGGTCGCCAGCACGAGGAGGCGGGCATCGGCGGGACGCTCAGGGACGTGGCAGGCTCCTCGGCGTGGCCGGGCCGCATCGTATGCTCGGGCGTGTGACCACCGAGGCAGCCACTCCGCTCGGCTCGATCCCGGGGCAGCCCGACCTGCCCCCGACGCCCGAGGTGGGCCTCGACGACGCGGAGGTCGTCCGCCGGCGGGCGACCGGTCACGGCAACGCCCCGCCGCCGCCGACCACGCGGACCTACGCGCAGATCCTGCGCGAGAACATCTTCACCTTCGTCAACAACATCCTGTTCGCGCTCGGCCTCGCCCTCGTCGCCGTCGGCCGCCCGATCGACGCCCTCGTCTCGCTGACCGTCATCTCGACCAACGTGATCGTCGGCATCGTCCAGGAGATCCGCGCCAAGCGGACCCTCGACCGGATCGCGCTCCTCACCCGGCCGACCGCGACGGCGGTGCGCGCCGGCGAGGTGACCGAGGTCCGGCCCGAGGACCTCGTGCTGGGCGACCTGATCGCGGTGAAGGCGGGCGACCAGATCGTGCTCGATGGGCGCCTGGTGCTGGGCGACCTCGGGGTCGACGAGTCCCAGCTCACGGGCGAGAGCGACGTCGTCCGCAAGCGCGTCGGCGACCCGGTGTTCAGCGGCAGCTACGCGACGACGGGCGGCGGTCGCTACGTGGCCGAGACGGTCTCGGCGGGCAGCTTCGCCAACCGGATCACCGCCGGCGCCCGGTCGTTCCGGCGCGTGATCACGCCCCTTCAGGCGCAGATCAACCTCGTCATCCGCGTGGTGCTGGGCATCGTCATCTACCTCGAGATCCTGCTCGTCCTCCGGGGCATGGTCCAGGAAGCCGTCCTGGGCGACGTCGTCGCCGACGCGACGCTGCTCGCCGGGCTCGTGCCCAACGGGTTGTTCGTCTCGATCGCCGTCGCGTATGCCCTGGGCGCGATCCGGATCCTGCGCTTCGGCGCGCTCGTCCAGCAGGCGAACTCCATCGAATCGCTCAGCCACGTCGACGTCCTGTGCCTGGACAAGACCGGCACCCTCACCGCGAACCGGCTCGAGGTCACGTCGGTGGTCGGGCTCGATGGGGCCCCCGACGACGAGGTCATCGCCGTGCTCGCGGCCCTCGCCGCGTCGGCGACCGTGCGCAACAACACGACCGAGGCGATCGCCGCCCGATGGCCGCGCGACCCGCTGCGACAGGCGGCCGAGGTGCCGTTCTCGTCGGCCCGCAAGTGGAGTGCCGTGGCGTTCGCCCACGGCGACGACACACTGCCCGGGATCATCGCCCTCGGCGCCCCGACGTTCCTGCGGCCGTCCCTCGCGACCGACGACGACGGGGAGCCCACGGGGTGGGCGGCGCTGGACGCGGCCGCGACGACCTGGACGGAGCAGGGGCTGCGGGTTCTGCTCGTGGCGACCTA
>DATDJA010000032.1:0-4711 GCA_036520795.1 Candidatus Limnocylindrales bacterium | reverse complement strand
GCACTTCGCGAGGGGCCCGACACGGCGCTGTTCGTCTCCGCGGAGGTGGCGAAGCCAGGATTCGTCAACCTCCGGGTCGCGGACGGCGTCTACGAGGCGACGGTGGCGGACATCAACGCGGCGCCCGCCGAGTGGGGCCGGCTCGCGCCGGTGGCCCGGCGTCGTGTCAACGTGGAGTTCGTGTCCGCGAACCCGACCGGGCCGCTGACCATCGGCAACGCGCGCGGGGCGTTCGTCGGCGACCTGTTGAGCCGGGTCCTCGAGGCGGGCGGCCAGGAGGTCACGCGCGAGTACTACTTCAACGACGCGGGGACCCAGATCAGCGTCCTCGGGGCGTCGGTCGTGGCGCTCCGGCGGCACGAGCCGCTGCCCGAGGATGCATACCGCGGGGCGTATGTCCAGGACCTGGCGGACGACCTGCCGGACGACGTGTGGGCGGCCGCGCAGGCGCCCGGCGCGGACGCGGCGGCCGTCGTGGGCCGCTGGGCCGCGACGCGGGTCCGGGTCAACATCGAGGCCAGCCTCGCCCACCTCGGCGTGCGCTTCGACGTCTGGAAGAGCGAGGGCTCGCTCCACGAGGAAGGCTGGGTCGCGCGGGCCGTCGAGCGCCTCCGGGACGGCGGGCACGTGTTCGAGCAGGACGGCGCCCTGTGGTTCCGCTCGACCGACTTCGGTGACGACAAGGACCGCGTGATCTACCGCTCGGACGGCCGGCCCACCTACTTCGCCGCCGACATCGGCTACGTCACGGAGAAGCTGGGCCGCGGCTTCGATCACCTCATCTACATCTGGGGCGCGGATCACCACGGGACGGTGGCCCGGCTCCGCAACGCCGCCCAGGCGATGGGCTACGACCGGGACGCGGTCGAGGTCCTGCTGTACTCGTGGGTCCGGTTCGTCCGCGACGGCGTGGAGATCTCGATGTCCAAGCGCGCCGGGGAGTTCATCACCCTCGACGAGCTGCTGGGCGAGGTGGGCGTCGACGCCGCCCGCTGGTTCTTCGGGTCACGCGCGGCGACGACCGGGATCGACTTCGACATCGAGCTCGCCAAGAAGCAGTCGGCCGAGAACCCCGTCTACTACGTCCAGTACGCGCACGCGCGCATCGCGTCGATCCTGCGCAAGGGCGCCGAGGCCGGCCTGACCCCGGCTCCGGACGTTGCCGGCCTGCTCGCGGGCGAGCCAGAAGGGCTGCTCGTTCGTGCTGTGAGCGGGTTCCCGGAGGTGGTCGAGGACGCGGTCGCCGCCCAGGAGACCCACGGGATCACCGCGTACGCGACCGAGCTGGCCACCCAGTTCCACGCCTTCTACCGCGACGCGCGAGTCGTCGACGTCGACCAACCGGAGCGATCCGCCAAGCGGCTCGCGCTCGCGCTGGCCGCGAAGTCCACGCTCGCCAACGCGCTGGGCCTGCTCGGGATCTCGGCGCCCGAGGCGATGTAGCCGCGGGTCAGCCGGGGAAGCCCAGGACGTTCGCCAGGCGGCCGAGCGTGTCGTCGCCGTTCGAGACCAGGAGCACGACCCGATCCGGGGCCGGCGTCAGCACCTTGACGCTGCGCCCGGCCGCCTCCAGATTGGCGGCCATCTGGCCGAGGGCTCTCGCGAACTCGCCGGCGTCCGGGGCCGTGTCCCAGCGAGTGTCGAGCATGACGCCCAGCTCCCCGTCCGGACCACCGACCAGGGCGACCCGGTCCCCGCCCCAGCCTGCGGCCGCCGCGTTGGAGGTCGAGGTGTCCGCCCCGCCGGCGTCACGGAGGACGATGCCCAGCTGGAACTCGCCCAGCGTGTCCTGGAGCGCCACGCACCACCCGGCGCCGAGCTTGGCGGCGAGGTCGGCGTCGAAGGTGACCTCGATCGGTGCCTCTCGGGGGTTGAGCTTCTCGGGATGCAGCACCTGCTCGGTCGAGTCGGGCGGGTCGGCGAACAGCGCATCGATCCCCGCGTAGCCGCCGGCAGCAACGAACTGTCCCTGGGTGAGCCCGAGTCCCGTCGTGTAGGGGAACATCAGGGTCTCCTTGAGCAGCGCGGGCAGCCGGTCGAGGACGGCCTGCGAAGCGGGATCGGACGAGCCCGCGACCTCGAGCAGCTGTTCCGGGGGCAGGTTCTGCTGGGCCCACAGGAACATGAGCAGCGTGGCGTCGCCCTCGATCAGCGTGGTTCGCGCGAGCTGCCGATCACCCTGGTCGGTCGCATCGCCGTGGAGCTTGCTCAGGCCGAACGCCTGGTCCTGGAGGGCGTGCGTGTACTCGTGCGCGTACGTGATCTCCTCGAGCGGGCCGATCTCGCCCGTGTCCGAGATGACGTACATGCTCTTGGTCGTGTCGTCGTACAGGCCCGCCACCTGGCTGGTCAGCATCTCGACGTACAGGTCGCGCAGCGAGTCCCCCTGCGGCATCAGGGCGAGCGCCTTGAGCAGGGTCTCCGTGCTCGCGACGAGGGACTCGGGGTTGTCCCGGCCGAACGAACCCTGGATGAACGTGCCCAGCTCCTCGCGGTTGAACACATCGCGCTCGACGGGCGTCGTGAGCGTCAGGCCGCGCAGCGCCGACACCTGGCCTTCGATCTCTTCGTAGCGCGCGGCGTTCGGATCGTCGGCGTCAGGACTGGGCTGTTCGGGCGGCGCGGACGACGGCCCGGCACCCGCCGCTGCGTCGGCGCAGACGTCGACCGCGGCCATGGTCGGCGCGGGCGTCGGCGGCGGCGTCGGTGCGGCCGTAGGCGACACGGTTGCCGCGGACGTGCTGGATCGGGCCGTCGGTGTTGGCGTCGCGGTGGACTGGCCGCAGGCGGCGGCAGCGACGACGAGCAGGGTCAGGAGCGACGCGCGGAACGGCGCGAGCCGAGGGGGTGTCGAAGTCATGGCGCGGCATTCTGCCACGGGAATCGCTTTGGACTGGTTCGGCACCCCTCGAACCCCCCGAGATGTGCGTTTCTTAACCGTTCGAGATCTCGGCGCTGAATCGGGCGCGGCCTATGGTTCCCCTCGGAAACCCTCAACAGGTTCCATCCTCCCTCCCTCGGACCGGAGGCGCCGATTGGGCAGGCGCTTCCGGTCCTTTCGATTCCTGGGGGTCGGTGAGGAGCGGCGCCGGGGTGAGCCCCGGGCGAGCGGCCTGTGCAAGAATCGGGCCCATGGAACTCACCTGGTACGGACGCACCTGCATTCGCCAGAAGGGCAGGGACGCCGTCGTCGTCAACGACCCCTACCCCGCCGTCGTCGGCCCGACCGGACGCGGCATCACCGGCGACGTGGTCACGTTCAGCCACCCCGACGATGCGCCCAAGCCCAAGAAGGCCGTCCGGCTGTCGCGCGACGGCTCGACCGCGATCCCGTCCAGCCTCGAGCCCGCGTTCGTGCTCGACGGCCCGGGCGAGTATGAGGTCCACGACGCCCTGGTCACGGGCGTCCGTACCTACCGCGACGACGCCAAGGGCACGGAGCGGGGCCGCCAGGTCGCGTTCGTCACCGAGCTCGACGGGATCCACACGATCCACCTCGGCGACATCGGCCACCAGCTGACCGAGGAGAAGCTCGCCGACATCGGCCGGGTCGAGGTTGCATGCGTGCCGATCGGCGGTGCGCTGAGCGCCACCCGTGCCGCGGCCCTGATCGCCCAGCTCGATCCCAAGATCGTCGTGCCGATGACGGTCTGCGAAGACGAGGCCGACTGCGACGAGGCGCTCAAGAAGTTCCTCCACGAGATGGGCGCGACGCCCACGGTCCAGTCGAAGCTCTCGGTGACATCCTCGAGCCTCCCCCTCGAGACCACCACGGTCCTCCTGGAATCCCGCGGCAAGGTCTGACCCGCTACCCAAGGGCCCAACCGACCGCCCGCTGACACGGGCGGCTCAGCCGCCGTCAGCGCAAGGCGGAGGAGAGGACCGGAGCGAGCGCACTTCGGGGTGCGCGAGCGAGGACCGCAGCCGACAACGCCGCGATGGCGGCGGATCAGCCGCCCCGGCGATACACGATGTGCCCCGCCTTTACGACGACTTCGCAGAGGTTGGCGCCGACCCAGTACGGCAGCTCCGCGACGCTCGCGGCTCGCCACACGACGACGTCGGCCTGCTTGCCCACCTCGAGTGACCCCACCTGCTCCGCAACGCCCACGGCGTGGGCGGCGTTGATCGTCACGCCCACCAGCGCCTCCTCGGGCGTCAGCTTCATCTCGAGGCAGGCCACCGTCGTCACCAGCGGGAGGTTCGGCGTGGGCGAGGTCCCGGGATTGAAGTCGGTGCCGAGGGCCACCGGGACGCCCGCCTCGATGAACCGCCGCGCGGGTGCCGCCTCGTCGGCCATCAGGAACCAGGTCGTCGCCGGGAGCAGCGTGGCGACCGTGGGGTTGTCGCCCCCCGCAGCCTCCGCCAGCGCCTCGACCCCGGCATCGCTCGGCGTGTGGAGGTGGTCGGCCGACAGGGCACCCAGCTCCGCGGCGAGCTCCGCGCCGCCCGACGGCGCCAGCTCATCGGCGTGAAGGCGGACGGCCATCCCGTACCCGGCCGCCGCTTGGAGGATCCGCCGGCTCTGGTCGGCCGTGAACACGCCCTCCTCGCAGAACACGTCGCACGACGTCGCCCGCCCGTGTGCCGCGATGCCCGGCAGCTGCTCCTCGATCACGCTCTTGACGTACGCCTCCGTGCCCTCGGGCAGCAGGCGGAATTCGGGCGGGACGGCGTGGGCGCCGAGGAACGTCGGGACCACCTCGACCGG
>DATDJA010000031.1:0-2856 GCA_036520795.1 Candidatus Limnocylindrales bacterium | reverse complement strand
GGGCGGCTGGCGGCGGGTCGTCATCGAGAAGCCGTTCGGGCGAGACCTCGACTCGGCCGTCCGCCTCAACCGCGAGGTCGGCAAGGTCTTCCGGGAGCGGCAGGTCTACCGCATCGACCACTACCTGGGCAAGGAGACCGTACGCAACCTGCTGGTGTTCCGGTTCGCCAACGGGATCTTCGAGCCCATCTGGAACCGCCGCCACATCGACCACGTGCAGATCACGGTCGCGGAGTCGATCGGGATCGAGAGCCGCGGCGCGTTCTACGAGGAGACCGGCGCCTCGCGCGACTTCCTGCAGAACCACCTGCTCCAGCTCCTGAGCCTGGTGGCCATGGAGCCGCCGGCGACGTTCGATGCCGACGCGCTGCGCGACGAGAAGGTCAAGGTGCTGCGCGCGATCCCGGAGCTGAGCCCGGAGCAGGTCCAGCGCGACGTCGTCCGCGGCCAGTACGGCCCGGGCTGGGTCACCGCCAAGCCGGTGATGGGCTACCGCAACGAGCCCGACGTGGACCCGCAGTCGGAGACCGAGACGTTCATCGCGGCCCGGCTCACGATCGACGACTGGCGCTGGTCCGACGTCCCGTTCTACCTGCGCATGGGCAAGCGGCTGCCGAAGCGCGCGACCGAGATCGCCATCCAGTTCAAGGAGGTCCCCCACCGCCTGTTCAAGGACAGCGCGACGGACCCCGAGGCGAACCTGCTCGCGATGCGCATCCAGCCCGACGAGGGGATCATGCTCCGCTTCGGGGCCAAGGTCCCGGGCCTGGGTATCGACGTCCGCAACGTGACGATGGACTTCACCTACGGGTCGGCGTTCCAGACCGACAGCCCCGACGCGTACGAGACGCTGATCCTCGACGCGCTCCTGGGCGACGCGTCGCTGTTCACGCGCGCCGACGAGGTCGAGGAGGCGTGGTCGATCGTGGACCCGATCCTCGATACGTGGGCCAACGCGCCCGCCCCGGAGTTCCCGAACTACGACGCCGGCACCTGGGGGCCGGAAGCGGCCGACGACCTGCTCGCGCGGGAGGGACGGCGGTGGCGCCGGATCTGAACGGCGACGGTGGGAACGAGCCCAAGCGCACCTTCGGCGAGGTGATCGCGGTCGGCACGCGGCCGGCCGGCGGCGGCCAGATCGCGCTGGCCGACCCGCCGCGGCCCGGAGAGCCCACCCTGCGCTGGATGTCGAGGGCGCAGTCGATCGAGGGGATCGAACGCGAGCTGGCCCGCATCTGGGCGCAACCGAACCTCGCGATCGTCGACGCCAATGGGGACGGCGAGGGCGGCCGGGCGGGCGGCCGCCACATCGCGGCCAGGACGTCGGTGATGAACCTGGTCGTCGTCGCCCGCCAGCCCGAGATCGGCGAGCGAAGCGCCGAGACCATCAGCCGCCTCACCGGCCGGCACCCGTCGCGGACGCTCATCGTCCAGGGCGCGGACCCGGACGGACCGCCATGGATCGACGCGCGGATCCAGGCGCACTGCGTGATGCCCAGCGCCGAGGCTCCGGAGACGTGCACCGAGCTGATCTTCCTCACGGCCGGCGGCGAGACGGGCCGCCACCTGTTCGGTCTGGTGGCGCCGCTGCTGGTCCACGACCTGCCCGTGACGGTCTGGTGGCCCGGGGAGCCGCTGCTGCAGTCGATGCCGGTGCGCGACCTGCTGGCGGCGACGGACCGCCTGGTGGTCGATGCGTCGACCTGGGGCGGCGACGGCGTCGAGCGCCTGGTCCAGCTGGGCGGCCTGTACGACGACTTCGACCGCCTGTCGATCCGCGACTTCGCGCTCGTGCGGCAGTCACGTTGGCGCGAGGCGATCGCGACCATCTTCGACCACCCCGACTTCCTGCCCTTCCTGCACAACGTTCGTCGGATCGCGGTGACCTACGCGACCCACGATGAGACCGGTGTTCCGGGGACCACCAACATCGTCAAGCCGCTGTATCACGTCGCGTGGCTGGCCTCGAGGCTCGGGATGCGCGTCTTGAAGCCGCTCGCGGCCGACGACCCAAAGGGCCGCGCCACCTCCTCGCCGCCGCGCCTGCGGCCGGGCGAGAAGCCGCCGTTGCACCGCGGCCTCCAGGGCCGCCTGCGGGACCTGACCGGCGAGGTGGGGGTCGTGATCCGGCCGGTCGCCTCGCCGATGCCCGCCGGCACGACGCTGCGGGTCGAGATCCTCGCGGAGCGGCGCGGCTCCGAGCTCCGGACCGATATCACCGCCGAGGCCGAGAACGTCCATGTCCACGCCTGGCTGGACGGTGTCCAGGAGATGGACCGGACGTTCAAGGCGCCTCGCCGGAGCGAGGTCGACCTGTTGAGCGAGGCGCTCGAGGTCGGCGGGCGGGACCCGCTCACGGTCGAGACGATCCGGATGGCGGCGGCACTGATGGGCGCGGGACGATGAGCTCGCCCTCGGGCCGCCCCGAGCTCCTCGTGCTGCCGTCAGCCGATGACGTCGCCGAGGCGGCGGCGCGCGAGATCGCGCGCGGGCTCGCGGGAGCCATCGCCGAACGCGGCGTCGCGCACTGGGTGACGACCGGCGGCTCGTCGGCGCCCGGGATCTACCACCAGCTGGGCCGGTCACCGCTCCGAGACTCGGTCGACTGGTCGCGCGTCCACGTGTGGTGGGGCGACGACCGCTACGTCCCGTCCGACCATCCGCTGTCGAACGCGCTGCCGCTGCTCCAGGTCCTCCTGACGTCCGGTGGCGACGAGGAAGGCGGCAGCCCCGAGGGCGCCGACGTTGGCGGGGCCGGGGAGGGCGTGCGGATCCCGCCGGGGCAGATCCACGAGATCCCAGTGACCGAGGCCATCGCCCGCGCCGGTGGCGCGTCATGGGCGGCGGCCGCGGCGC
>DATDJA010000030.1:0-5196 GCA_036520795.1 Candidatus Limnocylindrales bacterium | reverse complement strand
CAGGTGACCATGTCGCTCGCCCGCAGCCGCGGAGCCTCGGGCGGCCAGGTGGTGGTCCCCACGGTCGTCGAGGGCCTCCTGATCGCGGTCCCGGGCGCCGTCGTGGCCGTGGTCATCGCCGTCGCCCTGATCCCGGGCGGCCTCCTGACGCCGACGCTGGCCGGCGTGGCGATCGTGGTCGCGATCGCGGTCAGCGTCGTCACGTCGACCGTGGTGTCGATCGTTCGCTCGCGTGGACCGGGCAAGCGGGACGGCGATCGCGTCGTCGGGCGCGTCGGCGCGCGCCGCCTGATGCTCGAGGGGTTGATCGTGGCCGGGGCGATCGGCGCGGCGCTGCTGCTCCGGCAGCGCGGGCTCTCCGCGGTCAGCTCGGCGGGGTCCGTGGGCGGTTTCGACCCGCTGATCGCGGCCGTCCCGGTCCTCGTCGGGATCGCGGCCGGGATCATCGTCGTCCGGCTCTACCCGTTCGCGTTGCGGGCCGTCGCCGCCGTCGCCCGCCGCGGACGCGGTCTCGTCCTGGTCCTGGCGGCGCGTCGGGCGACCGAAGGCGGGACGTCGTCGGCCGTCCTGCTCGTGCTCCTTGCGACGGCGACCGTCGCCGCGTTCGCCGCGACATCGCTCGAGAGCCTGGACCGGTCGGCGGACGCGGCCGCCTGGCAGGCGGTCGGCGGGAGCTACCGGCTGCAGGCGCCGAACGGCGCGCTGCCCGCCGACCTCGACGCGACGGCGCTTCCCGGGGTGACCGAGGCCGCCGGCGTGTTCGAGGGCACGATCCCGATCGGCCAGGCAGGCCCGCAGACCCTGTTCGCCCTGGCCGATGCCGGGCCGATGGCCGCCGCCCTGGCGGGCACCCCGGCGGACCCGACGTTCCCGGATGGCTTCACCACGCCCGGCGCGGGTCCGATCCCGGCGATCGTCTCCACGTCGCTCGCCGAGACGCCACGCGGCGTGAAGCTGGGTGACGTGTTCTCCAGCAGCATCGAGGGGTACAACCTGGCGTACCGCGTCGTGGACGTTCGTGACGGCTTCGCCGGCCTGCCGCGCGGCCGGTCCTGGGTCGTCGCGCCCCGCGAGTGGTTCAAGGCCCAGGCGCCGGCCTCGCGGATCGTCCCCGTGTGGATGATGGTGAATGCGCCGTCGACCTCGCCCGATTCGCTGCGCGCCGCCGTGACCGCGATGTCGCCGACGGTCGCCACGACCAGCCAGTCTGAGCAAGCCGAGGCGCTCCGGACGTCACCCGTGACGCAGGCGGTCCGCAGTCTCATCCTGGCCGCCGCGCTCGTCACCGCCATCTATGCCGCGCTGGGCGTCGCCGCGGCGCTGGCCCTGTCCGGGATCGCGCGGGCGGTCGAGGTCGCCCGTCTCCGGACGCTCGGGCTCACGGGGCGCCAGGCCATCGGGCTCGCCGTCGCCGAGCATGGACCGACGACCCTCACGGGGTTCATCGTTGGCGGCCTGCTCGGGGTCGCGCTGTTCCAGCTCCTGCGCTCGGCGCTCGGCCTCGGGGGACTCGTGGGCTCGCCCGTCGACGTCCCGGTCGTCCTGCAGGCCGGTCCGCTGCTCCTGATCTTCGCCGCAATGATCGCCGTCGTCGCCGCCGGGCTTGCGCTCGGCGCGGCGTTCCAGCGCCGGGTGGCACCGGCCGCGGCCCTACGAGGACGATTCGAGTGATGGACGAGATCGAGGACCTGCCCACGCGGCACATCGACGGTGTGCCCTCCGGGAGGTCCGGCGAGCCCGCGCCGGCCCGGCGGCCGGCACGCTACGGGGATGGCGCGGTCATCGCGTGCGACGGGCTCGTGCGCATCTACAAGCAGGCGGAGCTCGAGGTCGTCGCGCTCCAGGGTCTCGACCTGCTCGTCGACGGCGGCGAGATGATCGCGATCGTCGGCGCGTCGGGCAGCGGGAAGTCCACGCTGCTCAACATCCTCGGCGGGATGGACGTCCCGTCCGCCGGCAAGGCGGTCGTCGCCGGCTACGACCTCGGGCGCCTCGGCAACGCCGACCGGACCCGCTTCCGGCGGCGCGTGATCGGCTTCGTGTGGCAGCAGACCGCGCGCAATCTCGTGCCCTACCTGACCGCGGCGCAGAACGTCGAGCTGCCGATGGTCCTCGACGGGCGCAAGGGCCGGTCGGCCAGGGCGCTCGAGCTGCTCGCGCTCGTCGGGCTCAAGGATCGGGCGAGTCACCGCCCGGACCGCCTGAGCGGTGGTGAGCAGCAGCGCACGGCGATCGCGGTCGCCCTCGCCAACGACCCCAACGTGGTCCTCGCCGACGAGCCGACGGGCGAGCTGGACAGCCAGACGTCGAGCGACGTGTTCGGGCTGCTGCGGCGCGTGAACCGCGAGCTCGGGACGACGATCGTGATCGTGACCCACGACGCGTTCGTGTCGGAGCAGGTCCAGCGCACGGTGGCGATCCGCGACGGGCGCACCAGCACGGAGACGCTGCGGCGCACCGAGCAGAACGAGGCGGGCGACGACCACGTGATCTCCGAGGAGTACGCGGTGGTCGACCGGGCCGGGCGGCTGCAGCTCCCGCGGTCCCACGTCGACGCGCTCGAGCTGCGCAACCGGGTGCGGCTGCGCCTGGAAGAGGATCACGTGGGCGTCTGGCCGGACCGGCCGGCCGTGCCGGCGGGCCCTGGGGGCGAGACGCGGACCGACGGGGAGGAGGCCCGATGACCGCCCCGAGCGAACGGCCCGTCGACGCCGCGATGGTCGAGGTCCAGGGGCTCGTCCGCGACTATCCGGCCGGTGGGGACGTCGTCCATGCTCTGCGCGGGATCGACCTCGAGGTCGCGCGCGGCGAGCTTCTCGCGGTCCGTGGGCGCTCGGGCAGCGGCAAGACCACGCTGCTCAACCTGCTCGGCGGGCTCGACAAGCCGACGGCCGGCAGCGTCGTGGTGGACGGGGTCCGGATCTCCGACCTCGACGAGGACGCGGCGGCCGGCGTCCGTCGCCACACGATCGCGTTCGTGTTCCAGACGTTCGGCCTGATCCCGATCCTGAGCGCGGCCGAGAACGTCGAGGTGCCCCTGCGGATGGTGGGCGCGGACCCGAAGGAACGCGACCGGCGGGTGGCCGAGCTGCTGGAGCTGGTGGGGCTCGAGCCACGGGCGAAGCACCGGCCGCACGAGCTGTCGGGCGGGGAGCAGCAGCGGGTCGCGATCGCGCGGGCGCTCGCCAACCGTCCGCGCCTCCTGCTGGCCGACGAGCCGACCGGCCAGCTCGACTCGGAGACAGGGCAGCGGATCATGCTGCTGATCCGGACCGTCGTCCGCGCCGAGGGCGTGACCGCCGTCGTGGCGACCCACGATCCGGTGATGATCGACGTCGCCGACCGGGTGATCGAGCTGCTGGACGGCGGCCTCATCGAGCCGACCCACCTGCAGCCTGTCGGGGCGGTCCCGCGCGGCTGACCTGGCCGAGGGCGGCACGTTCGCCCGAAACCACGGCATGTGCGACACTTCGCCGGCCCATGAGTGACACGCCCGGCTCCGCCATGCCCACCGCCAGCCCCGCCGCCGTTCGCGACGACCTGCGCAACGTCGCGATCGTCGCCCACGTCGACCACGGCAAGACCACGCTCGTCGACGCGATGCTCCGCCAGACGGGCGCGTTCCGCGCGAACCAGGCCGTCGTCGACCGGGTCATGGACTCGGGCGACCTCGAGCGGGAGAAGGGCATCACGATCCTGGCCAAGCAGACGACGATCGACGTCGACGGCGTCCGCCTGAACATCGTTGACACGCCCGGTCACGCGGACTTCGGGGGCGAGGTCGAGCGGAGCCTGCTGATGGTCGACAGCGTCCTGCTCCTGGTCGATGCGGCGGAAGGCCCGCTCCCGCAGACGCGCTACGTGCTGCAGAAGGCGATGGCCCGAAGGCTTCCCGTCGTCGTCGCGCTGAACAAGATCGACCGCTCGGACGCGCGCGCGGCCGAGGTCCTCGACGACGTCTACGAGCTGTTCATGGACCTCGGCGCCGACGAGCACCAGATCGAGTTCCCGGTGGTGTACACGAACGCAAAGCTCGGCACGGCGACGCGCGACCTCGCCGACCCGGGTACGGACCTGCGCCCGCTGTTGGACCTGCTCGTCGACGTCACGCCCGCGCCGGTCTTCGAACCCGACCACCCGCTGCAGCTCCTGGTCACCAACCTGTCCGCGAACGAGTACGTGGGGCGGATGGCCGTCGGGCGGATCCGCAACGGGATCATCCGCGTCGGCCAGCGCATCGCCGTCGTCCGCGAGGAGGCGGACGACACCGCGGGTGAGATCGAGCCGGGCCGGATGATCACGTTCACCGGGTCCGTCACGAGCCTCCAGACGGCGCGCGGGATGGAGCGCATCGACATCTCCGAGGCCGGGCCGGGCGAGATCGTCTCGGTCGCCGGGCTGCCCGAGGTCACGATCGGCGACACGCTGACGGAACCGGGCGATCCACGCCCGCTGCCGCGTCTCGACGTCGATGCGCCGACGCTGTCGATGACGTTCGGTGTGAACACGTCGCCGCTGGGTGGCAGGGACGGCAAGTACGTGACGTCGCGCCAGATCAAGGCCCGCCTCGAGAAGGAGGTCCTGGGCAACGTCTCGATCGAGGTTCACCCGACCGAGTCCGGCGACACCTTCGAGGTCCGGGGCCGCGGCGAGCTCCAACTCGCGGTCCTGATCGAGCAGATGCGCCGCGAGGGCTACGAGCTCACGGTGAGCCGCCCCGAGGTGATCCTGCGCACGGTCGACGGCGAGGTCCAGGAGCCATACGAGCGGATCACGATCGACATCCCGCCCGACTACATCGGCGAGGTCCAGCAGGCGCTCGCCGGCCGCAAGGGCCGCCTCGAGCAGATGACCACCGACGCCGACGGACGCGTGCGGATGGAGTTCGTGCTGCCGGTCCGGGGGCTGATCGGCTATCGCGGGCAGCTCCTCACGGACACACGCGGGACGGCCCTGCTGCACCAGATCGGCGAGGGCTACGGCCCTTGGGCGGGCGAGGTGACCCATCGCACCAACGGGGTGCTCGTGAGCGATCGATCCGGGACGTCGAACGCCTACGGGCTGTTCAACCTCCAGGAGCGCTCGGAGCTGTTGATCGGTGCCGGCGAGGACGTCTACGAGGGCATGGTGGTCGGGGAGAACGCTCGGGCCGGCGACATGGATGTGAACCCGGCCAAGGAGAAGAAGCTCACCAAC
>DATDJA010000029.1:0-6809 GCA_036520795.1 Candidatus Limnocylindrales bacterium | reverse complement strand
CACCGGCCTCGTGCTGGTCCTGGGCGAGATCTCGACCAAGACCTACGTCGACTTCCAGACCGTCGTCCGCGACACCGTGCGCGACATCGGGTACACGAAGAGCGACTACGGCTTCGACTACGAGACCTGCGGGACGCTCGTCAGCATCAAGGAGCAGTCGGGCGACATCGCGCAGGGCGTGAACTCGGCGCTCGAGGTGCGCGACGACGCCGCCCCTGTCCACGAGCTGGGCGCCGGCGACCAGGGGATGATGTTCGGCTTCGCGTGCCGCGAGACCCCGGAGCTGATGCCCCTGCCGATCGCGCTCGCCCATCGCATGGCGCGCCGCCTGGCCGAGGCCCGCAAGTCCGGGCAGCTTCGCTACCTGCGCCCCGACGGCAAGACCCAGGTCACCGTCGAGTACGAGCGCGGCGTGCCCAAGCGCGTGCGCACGGTCGTCGTCTCCGCGCAGCACGACCCCGACGTCCGTCCCGAGCGGATCCGCTCGGACATCGCCGAGATGGTGATCCTGCCCACGATCCCCGACGAGCTCCGCCCCGTCGACCCGGTGATGCACGTCAACCCCACGGGTCGCTTCGTGACCGGCGGGCCGATGGGCGACGCGGGCCTCACTGGCCGCAAGATCATCGTCGACTCCTACGGCGGCATGGCCCGCCACGGCGGCGGCGCGTTCAGCGGCAAGGATCCGACGAAGGTCGACCGCTCGGCCGCCTACGCCGCGCGCTGGGTCGCCAAGAACGTCGTGGCCGCGGGGCTCGCGGACCGGTTCGAGATCGAGGTCGCCTACGGCATCGGCATCGCGCGCCCGATCTCGCTCACGGTCGAGTCATTCGGGACAGGAACGATTCCCGACGACAAGATCCAGCAGCTGGTCGAGCGCCACTTCGACCTCCGCCCGGCATCGATCATCGACGCCCTCGACCTGCGCCGGCCCATCTACCGCCAGACCGCCGCCTACGGCCACTTCGGCCGCGAGGACCTGGACCTGCCGTGGGAGCGCACCGACAAGGCCGCCGACCTCGCGGCCGACGCCGGCTTGCCGGTCCCGGAGCTCGCCGCCGTCCACTGACGTCCCTCGCGGCCCGCTGAGGGCCCGGCAACCGGCGATCAGGTGTCCGCGATCACCCCGGCCATCGCCGCCGTCGACCGGCGGCCCTGTCGGCGCGCCTGCCAGACCAGGATCATCTGCCCGACCAGCAGCAGCAGCAGCGTGAACGCGAGCATCATCGTCGCGACCGCGTTGGTCTCGGGCGTCACGCCGCGACGGACCTGGCCGAACACGAACAGCGGCAGGGTCGACGACCCGGGGCCTGACGTGAATGTCGTGATCACGAAGTCGTCGAAGCTGAACGTGAACGAGAGCAGGAACCCGGCCACGATCGCCGGCAGCAGCTGGGGGAACGTGATCTGCCGGAAGGTGCGCCATGGGGTCGCGAACAGGTCGGCGCTCGCCTCGGTCAGGGACCGGTCCATCCCCGACAGCCGCGCCCTGACAAGCAGCAGCACCAGGCTCATGTTGAACAGCACGTGCGCGGCGATGATCGTCGGGTAGCCGAAGTTGACCTTCCAGCCGAACGTCGATCGCACGAAGTCGAACCCGGTGGCGAACAGCACGAGCGTCGAGAGCGCGATGACGATCTCGGGGACGATCACGCTCATATAGGTGAGCGTGTCGAACGTCATCTTCAGCTTGCGCCCGACCCGCTGCAGCCCGAGGGCCGCCATCGTCCCGAAGACCGTGGCCAGGATCGCGTTGGGAATGGCGACGATGAAGCTGTTGGCGAGCGCGGTCTTGACGACCTCGTCCTCCAGCGCGATCCCGAACCACTTGGTCGAGAAGCCGCCCCACAAAGTGATGGCCCGCTCGGTCCCGTTGAACGCGAACACGACCACGACGAAGATCGGCAGGTATAAGAAGGCGTAGACGACGACCGTGTGGAAGCGGAAGTAGAACTCGACGAGGCCGGCCCATCGGTCCACCCGCCGCCCGGACCGTGCCCGTCGGGGCGCCTGTCCGGTGGCGATCGCGGGTGCACTCACAGGACGCTCACGTCGCGCGTTCGGCGACCGCGGTTAACGAACCACAGGTAACCCGCGACCGTGACGATCATGACGATGATCAACAGGACCGCCCGCGCCGCCCCGGACGGCCAGTTGCGCGCTTCAAGGAAGTCCGTGACCAGCGCGTTGCCCATGAGGTAGGTCCGCCCGACTCCCAGCAGCTCCGGGATCACGTACTCGCCCATCATCGGGATGAACACGAGGATGCTGCCGGTGACGAGCCCGGGCAGCGTGATGGGCAAGGTGACCTGGCGGAACGTGGACCACCGCCCGGCCCCCAGGTCCTTGGACGCCTCGATGAGCGTGCGGTCCATGCGTTCGAGGGTCACGTACAGCGGGAACACCATCAGCGGCAGGTAGCCGTAGACCAACCCCAGCAGGACGGCGAACGAGCTGCCCAGGATCTGGACGTCCTGGACGCCGAAGATCGACTCGATCTGCCCCGCGAGGCCCAGGTTTGGCCCCAGGATGATCAGCCAGGCGTAGGTCCGGATCAGGAAGCTCGTCCAGAACGGAACCACCAGGAGCAGCAGGAGCGTGCTCTTGTTGCGGCCCGCGCGCATGGCCAGGAAGTACGCGAGCGGCAGACCCACGAGCAGGCAGCCGATCGTGCCCATGACCGACATCTGGAGGCTCTCGATGAACGGGTCCGCCTTCGAGATCGCGCGGGCGTAGTTGTCGAACACGAACGCGGGCTCGTAGCCGCCGTTCCTGGCCCGCACGCCGAACGAGTAGATCAGGATGATCACGAGCGGCAGCACGAGCATGACGAGGTACCAGGCTCCCGCAGGCAGCAGGAGCCCGAACGTGAGCAGGCGGTTTCGGAGCCGGTTCGCCGGCGCGCGCGGCTCCACGCCCGTCGCGGTCCCGGCCATCAGGACGACAGCGCCGGTGCGGCCAACCGCTGAGGGAGCGCTACCCGCCGACCTTCGACTGGAACTCCTCCCAGATGTCGTTGCGCTGCGTGCTGTCCGACGTGTCCTCCTGGCCTTCGAGGTTCTTGAGCGCCTCTTCGGACGGGAAGATCGCCGGGTCGGCCAGGATCGCCGGCTTGACGTACGCCTTGGCCGCGTCGTTCGGCGTGGCGTACAGGTTGAAGTTCGTCTCCTCGCCCTGGATCTCGGGGCGGTGGATGAAGTTGAGCCACGCGTACGAGGCCTCGGGGTGCGGCGCGTCCGCGAGGATGACCCACGTGTCGAGCCAGAACGCGGTGCCCTCCGTGGGCACGACGTAGCCCTTGTCCTTCGTGTCCTTCAATGACTGGCCCAGCTCGCCCGTCCAGCCGAGCGCCATCGACGCCGTGCCGTCCGCCATCGTCTGACCGTACTGGTTGGAGTCGAGCCCGTAGAGGTGCGGAGCGACCTCGAGCAGGATCTGGCGCGCCTGTTCGAGCTCGTTCGGATCCACGGAATTCAGCGAGTAGCCCAGCATCTTGAGGGGGAAGATGAAGACGTCGTCGCGGGACTTGACGAAGATGGTCTTGCCCGAGGCCTCGCCCTTGATCAGGTCGTAGAACTCCTTCCACGACGTGGGCACCGACGGGAGAAGGGTGCTCCGGTAGAGGATGCCGGTCGTCCCGTAATCCTTGGGGACGGCGTACTCCTCGGTGGGGTCCCACCACTGCTTGCGGAACACCGGGTTGATCAGTTCCATGTTGGGGATGCGCGACATGTCGAGCTTCTGGAGGAAGCCGGACTCGATCATCGCCGGCAGGTAGTTCATGGTCGGTGACGCCACGTCATACCCGCTCGCGCCGCCCTGGAGCTTGGCCATCAGGACATCGTTGTTGTCGAAGACGTCGTACTGGAACTTCTTGAGCCCGTACTCGGCCTTGAACTTCTTGATGTTCTCGTCGGAGATGTACTCCGCCCAGTTGTACATGATCAGTTCGTCTTCGACCGCGTAGGACGGGGCGGGCGCCACGGTGGGAGCGGCGCTCTCTACGGCACCGGACGCGGCCGCAGCGGTCGGCACGGCCGTTGGCGCCGCGGTCGGCGCGGCCGTCGGTGCATCCGACGCGGCCCCGCCGGTCCCGGTGCAGGCAGCGATCGTGGCCGACAGGCCCGTCAGCCCCGCCGCGGCCAGGAATCCGCGCCGGCTGACCGGGCCCTGGGTCAGCAGATCCTTGATGTCGCGCTCCGTCACCGATGTCCTCCTCGTGTCATGGTTCGATGGGTTCGTGGGTCAGGTCGCAAGGACCAGGTTGGCCTCGTCATTCCATGCCAGCGTCACCGGCTCGCCCGGACCGAAGGCCCGATGTCCCGCCGTGGCGCGAACGTTCTGCCGCCGGACCACGAGCGATCCGGCCAGCTCGGTGTCGATCAGGTACTCGATCGTGTCCCCGAGGTACGTCCCCTGGCGGACCTGTCCGGCAACGCGCGTCATGCCGCTCTCCGACGCGATCTCACTGCCCGCGCCGCGCGCCTCGACGACCGGCGCCTCGGGCCGGATCGCCAGCGTGACGGCGTCGCCCGCGCCGAGCTGCGCGACCGGGTCGGTGACCGAGCCCACGATGCGCAGCCCCGAGTCCGTCTCGACGTCGGCCGTGCCGCGCCCCGCATCGGCGCTCACGACGTGCGCCGCGAGGAAGTTCGAGGTCCCGACGAATCCCGCGACGAACCGGTTGACCGGCCGTTCGTACAGGTCCTCCGGATGGCCCTGCTGCTGGATCCGCCCGTCGCGCATGACGACGATCACGTCGCTCATCGTCAGCGCCTCCTCCTGGTCGTGGGTCACGTAGATGAACGTGATCCCGACCTCGCGCTGGAGCTGCTTGAGCTCGATCTGCATCTCGTGGCGGAGCTTGCGATCGAGGGCGCCCAGCGGCTCGTCGAGGAGCAGCACCGTCGGGTGGTTGATGAGCGCGCGGGCAAGGGCGACGCGCTGCTGCTGTCCGCCCGACAGCTCCCAGGTGCGTCGCCGCTCGTAGCCCGACAGCCGGACCAGCTCCAGCGCCTCCCCGACCCGGCGGGACTCGTCGGCCTTCGAGGCCTTCTTCTGGCGCAGCCCGTAGCCCACGTTCTGGGCGACGGACATGTGCGGGAACAACGCGTAGTGCTGGAACACGGTGTTCACGTTCCGGCGGTACGGCGGAACGCCGGCCACGGGCTCGCCCGCGAGGTAGATCTCGCCCTCCGTCGGCTGCTCGAAGCCCGCGATCATGCGCAGCGTCGTCGTCTTGCCGCAGCCCGACGGGCCGAGGAACGAGTAGAACGACCCCTGGGCGACGGACAGGTTCATGGCGTCGACGGCGGTGACGTCGTCGAAGCGCTTCGTGACGTCGACGATCGCGACATCCGGAACCGCGTGCGGGTCAGCTGCGTGGGCGCGCTCTTCGCTCTCGACGTGGGTCGGAGGCGCGGCGGCAGGCCGATGGGCGTGGTGCTCGTCGCCATCCTCATGCGGGGGCGTACCCGGCGTCGCCGACGTGGTCAACCGCGCTCCTCGAGTCAGGGTGACCGGTGCCCCTCCTGCGACCGGCCCGCCGGATGGTACGAAGCGGTTCAAATCGCGTCAACGAGGTCGCCCGCTGGGTGGTTCGGGAGTCACGTCCGACGCCCGCAGCTCCTTCCCGCCCGACCGGCTCCCTAGAATGGCCAGATGTACGTGGTCGTGATGGCTGGCGGAGGCGGCACCCGGCTGTGGCCGCTCTCCCGCCCGGAGCGGCCGAAGCCGTTCCTGCCGCTGCTCGGCGAGGAGACGCTGCTCCAGGCCACGGTCCGGCGGCTGGCGGGCATCGATGGCGAGGGCACCGCGATCGACGTGACCGTCGTCACCGACCAGCGTTACGAGCCGCTTGTCCGGGCCCAGCTCCCCGACGCCCGGATCCTTGTCGAACCGGCCGGCCGCAACACGGCCGCCGCGATCGCCCTGGCGACGGTGGCCGTCGACCGGCCCGACGACGACGTCATGATCGTGCTGCCGGCGGACCACTTCATCCGGCCCGACATGGAGGCCGCGTTCCGCTCGATCCTGCGCACCGCCGCTACCCAGCTTGCGACGGGTGCCCTCGGCGCCGACGACGCCCTGGTCACCCTGGGCATCCACGTCAACCGTCCAGCCACCGAGTACGGCTACCTGATCCCCCGCCTCGAGGATGGCCGCGACGTCGAGGGGCTCCGCGCCTACCCCCTGCGGGGATTCGAGGAGAAGCCGAAGCCGGCCCGGGCGGAGGAGCTGATCAAGCAGGAGGGCGTCGCGTGGAACGCCGGGATGTTCGTCTGGCGCCGGCGCGCGATCCGGGCGGCGTTCGAGCGGTACACGGGCCTCATCGGGCTGCTGGAGCCCACGATCCATGCCAAGCCGCTGCTGGTGCACGCCTACGAGCAGCTGAAGCCGGTGTCGGTCGACGTCGCGATCATGGAGAGCGCGGCCCGCGACGGGCGCGTGGTCATGGGATCGATGGACGTCGGCTGGTCCGACATCGGGAGCTGGTCCGAGCTGCTGGCGGCGATCGGGGCTGGGGGTACGGGCTCGGTCGTCCAGCCCGGCGAGCACATCGAGGCGGCCGCCAACGACCTCGTCGTGCGGCGGGTCGAGGGAGCCGTCCGGGTCCTGCGGCCGCTGCAGGGCGGTAGCATGACGGCCACCCAACCGATCGCCCTCCAGCGCGGCGCCGACCAGCAGGCCGTGGAGGCGATGCTCGAACGCTGCGCCCGGTGGGAGGAGGCCTCGTGACAGACATCGCCGCTCCCGCGCCGACCCGGATCGTGTTCGGTACCGACGGCTGGCGCGCCCGCATCGCCGAG
>DATDJA010000028.1:0-2612 GCA_036520795.1 Candidatus Limnocylindrales bacterium | reverse complement strand
CGGAAGACGCCGCCACGTGACCGTCGACTGGGACGAGCGGGCGCGCCAGTGGCACCTCCACAACGGCCGCACCAGCTGGGCGATGCACGTCCTGGAGAACGACTGGCTGGGGCACCTGCACGCCGGCCCGCCGATCCGCCCCGGCGCATCGCTGCGGCACCTGGGACCGCCGGCCGCGTTCACGAGCTTCTCGAACCGCGTCGGCGAGCCCGTCGGCCTCGAGGTCCCGGTCCCGGGCATCGGCGACTTCCGGATGCCCGCCCTGAGCGTGGATCTCCCCGATGGATCGGCCGTGCTCGACCTGCGCTACGCCGGACACCGGGTCGCCGCCGGCAAGCCGGGGCTGCCCGAGCTGCCGTCGACCTACGCGGAGGCGGACGCCGAGGCCGAGACGCTCGAGATCGACCTCGTCGACGCCCCGACGGGCCTGCGGGTCACCGTCCGGACGACGCTGTTCGCCGATCGACCGGTCGTCGCCCGCTCCCTCACCATCACCAACGGTGGCGAGGCGCCGATGACGATCCGGTGCGCGATGTCGGCCGTCCTCGACCTCCCGGACTCGGACTGGAATCTCGTGACCCTCAGCGGCGCCTGGGCGCGGGAGCGGCACGTCGACGACCGGCCGCTGGTGACGGGCCGGCAGTCCGTCGGCAGCCTGCGCGGCGCCTCCAGCCTCTACGCCAGCCCGTTCCTCGCGCTGCGCCGCCCGTCGACGACCGAGGACGCCGGCGAGGCGTTCGGCATGAGCCTCGTGTACTCGGGCAACTTCCTCGCCGAGGCCGAGGTCGAGCCGTTCGGGACGACCCGGCTGCGGATCGGCATCCATCCCGAGGCGTTCGCGTGGCGCCTCGAGCCCGGCGGGACGTTCACCACGCCCGAGGCCGTGATCGCCTGGTCTGGTGACGGCCTGGGCGGGTTGAGCGAGGCGCTTCACGGGCTGTACCGCGAGCGGCTTGCACGCGGCCGGTGGCGCGATCGCCCCCGCCCGGTCGTGCTCAACAACTGGGAGGCGACGTACTTCGACTTCAACCACGAGCGCATCGTCGCCATCGCCGGCAAGGCGAAGGACCTCGGGGTCGAGCTGTTCGTGCTCGATGACGGGTGGTTCGGGCGGCGCGACAACGACGACTCGTCGCTGGGCGACTGGGTGGTCGACCGGCGCAAGCTCCCGGGCGGCATCGAGGCGCTGGCTCGCGACGTTCGAGCCCTCGGCCTCACGTTCGGGCTATGGATCGAGCCCGAGATGGTGAACGCCGACAGCGACCTGTTCCGCGCCCATCCCGACTGGGCGATCGGCGTGCCCGGCCGCTCGAGGACCGAGAGCCGCCAGCAGCTCGTGCTCGACTTCGCGCGCCCCGAGGTGGTCGACCACATCGCCGACGCGCTGATCGCGGTCCTCGCGAGCGCCCCGATCGACTACGTCAAGTGGGACATGAACCGCAACATCACCGAGCCCTGGACGGCGGCGGTGCCGTCAGACCGCCAGGGCGAGTTCTTCCACCGCTACATCCTGGGCGTCTACGACCTCTACCGGCGGCTCACCGAGCGCTTCCCCGACATCCTGTTCGAGTCGTGCTCCAGCGGCGGCGGGCGGTTCGACGCCGGGATGCTGGCGTACGCGCCGCAGGCGTGGACCAGCGACGACACGGACGCGGTCGAACGGCTGCCGATCCAGTGGGGAACCTCGCTCGCCTTCCCGGTGTCGTCGATGGCGGCCCACGTGTCCGCGGTGCCCAACCACCAGACCGGGCGCCTCGCGCCGTTGTTCACGCGCGCGGCGGTCGCGATGTTCGGTGCCTTTGGGTACGAGCTCGACCCGACGACGATGCCGCCGGACGAGCAGGCCGAGGTCCAGCGCCAGATCGCCTGGTACCTCGAGCGGCGCGAGGTCCTCCAGTACGGGCGGTTCCTGCGACTGCGGAGCCCGTTCGCGGGGGACGGCAACGAGACCGCCTGGATGGCGGTCGACGAGGCCGGCGCGCACGCGATCGTCGGCTTCTACCGCGTGCTGGCCAGGCCGATGCCGGCTCGCGACCGGCTGCGGCTGCGCGGCCTCGATCCCGCGGCGACCTACCGGGTCACGACCTGGATGGACACGTTCGGGGCGCCGGCCGCGACCGCCGATCGCGCGGGCGACGAGCTGATGGCGATCGGCCTGGGCATCGAGCCGCCGGACATGCCGTTCCCGATCGGCGAGGCGGCCGACGGGACCCGGATCGTGCGCGGTGACTGCCAGGCGCCCCTGTTCGACCTCCGGCGGATCTAGGGGCACCGGACCGCCCCTCCTGGTCTAGGATGCGATCAGACGCACGACGGGAGGATCGATGACCGCATCCGAGGCCGCTGGCATTCCGACCTTCGCGGCCCTCAAGGGCCGGGATCGCGACGCCGTCCTCGGCAGCCTGACCCAGCGACGGTTCGGGAAGGGCGCCACGGTGGTCGCGGAGGGCGAGGCCTCGGTCGACCTGTACTTCATCGTCAGCGGCCACGCCCGCGTTGCCACCGCCATCGAGGGCTCGCGCGGGATCCTCGGTCCCGGCGAGTTCTTCGGCGAGCTCGGGCTCATCGAGCGCCATCCGCGGACGGCGACGGTCGTCGCGGACGACGAGCTG
>DATDJA010000027.1:0-5881 GCA_036520795.1 Candidatus Limnocylindrales bacterium | reverse complement strand
CTTGGTGAGGTCCTTGTCGAGCGTGTTGGCGACGAACGGATGCTCCGGGTCGGAGTCGACGGCACCGAACAGGCCCGCGATCTCGTCGTTGGTCTCGTAGCCGACCGCGCGGAGCAGGGTCGTCGCGGCGATCTTGCGCTTGCGGTCGACCTTGACCCACAGCTGGTCCTTGTTGTTGGTCTCGAACTCGAGCCAGGCACCGCGGTTCGGGATCACCTTGGCCGAGAACAGCATCCGGCCCGACGCCGGATCCTCGAGCTCGCTGTAGTAGACGCCCGGCGAGCGAACGAGCTGGCTGACCACGACGCGCTCTGCGCCATTGATGACGAACGTCCCCATGTCCGTCATCCACGGGTAGTCGCCCATGTAGACGCGCTGGCGCTGGATCTCGCCCGTCTCCTTGATCAGGAGCTCGACGTTGACGTACAGCGGCCGGCTGAACGTCAGGTCCTTCGTCCGGCACTCCTCCTCGGAGTACTTCGGCGTCCCAAACTCGTAGTCCAGGAACTGGAGCTCCATGACCTTGCCCGTGAAGTCCTTGATCGGGCTGATCTCGTCGAACAGGTCGCGCAGGCCCTTCTCGATGAACCACTGGAAGGACTCGAGCTGGAGCTCGATGAGGTTCGGCACCTCGAACTTGTCGACGCTGACCCCGTCGCGAACCTCGGCGATCCTGGCATAGGACAGGCGGCCGGAGGGCGTGGCGGCAAGGGGTGCCGACTTTGCGGACAGCATGAAGGAGGGCTCCTTGACGGAGTGGGAAGAGGGGGGGACGGCCGCGCTCACAGAAGGAGTAGGATACCGCGATTCGGCACCCTGTCAAACGGCGCAGACGTCGACAGGCGACGGCCGGATGGGCCGCCGCCGCGTTCGCCGACCACGATAGCGCGATGCGCGCCGGCTGGGAAGCATCGCCCGTCGTCAGGCTCCGACGACGCGAATCTGCTGGTGCTTGCCGGGGATGCCGCCCTGCACGGGCGCCCAGCCCTCCGGCCGCTCCACCTCGTAGGCGCGGAAGGCGCACGGGACGCCGCGGGCGGTCAGCGCGTCCGGCCCGTCCATCAGCTGGAAGTGCAGGTGGGGCGCGGTCGAGTTGCCCGTATGCCCCACTCGCCCGAGCACGTCACCGGTGCGCACGGCCTCGCCCGCATCGACGGCCACCGACCCCGGCGCCAGGTGGGCGTAGACCGAGTACACGTCCCCGTGGCGCAGGATCACGTGGTTGCCGACGAGGCGGCCGACCCAGTCCGGCGTGGGCTTGAACGTCAGGCCGTTGCGAAGCACCAGCAGGAGCTCGCGCACGACGTGGACCCGCCGGCGCTCGGACATCCCGTCGACGGCCGTGACGACCTCGCCGTCGAGTGGCGCGTGGACCGGCTCGCCCCACCCGTGGCACTCGCGGGTCGGCACGCCGAACAGCAGGCCGCGCAGGCCGCCAGGCGGACGGTATGCCGCGCCCGGCCGCGGATCGAACCGAATGAAGTCGAACGCGTAGCGCTGGCCGAGCACGTCGGTGCCGTGGCTGGGGATGCGGTCGGCCGGCGAGTGCACGGCGACCCACTGCCCGCGCAGCGGGAAGTCGACCACGCGGGCGTCGGCGAGCTCGGGCGGGAGCACCGGTGTCGTCACGGCGGCGGAATGCACGAGAGCCGGCCCGCCACGGTGGCTGGACCGGCTCCCAGGCTCGCGCTGGCGAACGGACCTACTTGATCTCGACCTTGGCGCCCTGCTCCTCGAGCGCGGCCTTGATCTTCTCGGCCTCGTCCTTGGCGACGCCTTCCTTGACGGCCTTGGGGGCCGCGTCGACGAGGTCCTTGGCCTCCTTGAGGCCCAGGCCGGTGAGCTCGCGGACGACCTTGATGACCGGGATCTTGTTGGGGCCGATCTCGGTCAGGGTCGCGGTGAACTCGGTCTGCTCCTCGGAGGCCTCGGCGGCCGGCGCACCACCGGCGGCCGGCGCGGCGCCGGCGGCGAAGGCGACGGGCGCGGCGGCGGTCACGCCGAAGCGGTCCTCGAACTTCTTCTTGAACTCGGACAGCTCGAGAACGGTCATCTTCTCGAACGCCTCGAGCAGCTGGTCGGGGGTCATCGTGGCCATGGTGTGGTGTTCTCCTGGGGTTGGCGTCGCGGCAACGCGACGCGGGTCGGTCTCGAGGTGGGGATCAGGCGGCCGTCTCGGCCCGCTGGTCGTGGTACGCCGAGATGAGCCCGGCGATGTCGCGCAGCGGTGCGTCGAACAGTCCGGCCATCGTGGCCATCGGGGCGGTGATCGCGCCAATGGCCTCGGCGAGCAGCGTCTCGCGTGACGGCAGGGCCGCCAGGCGGGTCACCGCGTCGGCATCGATCGCCTGGGCGCCCAGCACCCCGCCCGTGATCTTCACGATGCGGTTGTAGGGCTTGGTGGCGTCGATGACCGCCTTCGCCGTGCCTGCCTCGTCGGTGCCGAAGGCGATCGCCGTCGGTCCCACGAGCAGGGGCGAGATCGCGGCCGCGGCAGGGCTGTCCTGCGCCGCGATCCGCATCAGGCGGTTCTTGACGACCCGGTAGCTCACGTTCTGCTTGCGCAGCGCGCGCCGGATCTCGCTGATCTCCTTCACCTTGAGGCCGCGATACTCGGACACGATCATCGTGCTGCTGGCGTCCAGCTGGGCACGCAGATCGTCGATCATCTCGCGCTTGGCCTCGGTCGGCATCGAGCCTCCTTGACCTCCATGCTTCGGCGCGCAGCCGGCGCGCGGCGGTGGGTGCGCACCGGCGATGCCGGCTGACAACCCCTGCGACGGGCCACGTGCAGGGGGCGCGACCCACCTCGGAGGTGGGGCGATGCCTCTGCCTCGGCGTGCTCGCCGTCGTCCCCTGCCGTCACCCTCGTCGGGTGGCCGGCGGTCCGGTCCGGCGGATCAAGCCCCGAACGTCGCGACGACCTCTCGGTCGTGCGGCGCTCCGCGAGCGCAGGCTGTCTGCGGCGATCCGTCTCTCTTGAATTGGTTCCCGGCTCTCAGCGGGTCCGGATGCAAGGCGGCCGGGAGGACGGATCGCGAGCGCACCTCAGGGTGCGTGAGCGACCGCCCGGACTGGCCAACGCGGCAGACGGGCCCGATCAGCCGGCCGATAATAGCGCCTCTAAGCCTGGGCGGCCGCAAGGACGCTCGGGATGTCGACGCGGGCTCCCGGACCCATCGTGGTCGCGATCGTCAGCGTGCGCAGGTACTGGCCCTTCGCGCCGGCGGGCTTCGCGCGGTTCACCGCGTCGACGAGGGTGGCCAGGTTCTCGACCAGCTGGGCCTGCTCGAAGCTCGCCTTGCCGACCGAGACGTGGATGATCGCGCCCTTGTCGACCTTGAACTCGACGCGGCCCGACTTGACCTCGCGGATCGCGCGGTCGAGATCGAACGTGATCGTGCCCGACTTCGGGTTCGGCATCAGCCCGCGCCGGCCGAGGATGCGGCCGAGGCGGCCGACCAGGCCCATGACGTCGGGCGCGGCGAGCGCGACGTCGAACTCGAGCCAGCCGGCCTCGATCTTCTTGACCAGATCCTCCGCGCCGACCTCGTCGGCGCCGGCGCGCAGCGCCTCCTGGGCCTTCTCGCCCTGGGCGAACACGGCCACCCGGACGACCTTGCCGGTGCCGTGCGGCAGGACGACCGTGCCGCGGACCATCTGGTCGGCGTGGCGGGGGTCGACGCCAAGGCGGATGTGCGCCTCCACCGCGGCATCGAACTTGACGTTCGAGGTCTGGCGGGCGAGCTCGACGGCCTCGTCGATTGGGTAGATGCGGTCGCGGTCGATGAGCTTCGCCGCGTCCTGGTAGCGCTTGCCGTGCAAGGCCATGTCGTGTGCTCCCTTCGGTCCGAAGACCTGCCCCTGGTGGTGGCGCGCCGGTCCGGGGTCATTCCCGCACGCGCTCGCCGGCGGTTCGCCGGCAACGATTCCTACCCGACGACCTCGATGCCCATGCTGCGGGCCGTGCCCTCGATGACCTTCATGCCGGCCTCGACGTCGTTGACGTTGAGGTCGGGCATCTTGATCTCGGCGATCTGGCGCACCTGGTCGCGGGTCACGCGGCCGACCATCACGCGTCGTGCGGTCTCGGAGCCCTTGTCGATCCCCGCGGCCTTGCGCAGGAGGTCCGGCGCCGGCGGCGTCTTGAGGACGAACGAGAACGACCGGTCCTCGAAGATCGTGATCTGGGCCGGGATCACCTGGCCCGACTTGTCGGCCGTGCGCTCGTTGTACGACTTGGTGAACTCGACGATGTTGATGCCGTGGGGTCCCAGCGCGGTGCCGACAGGCGGGGCGGGTGTCGCCTTGCCGGCCGGCAGCTGCAGCGTGAGGACGATCCGGATCTTCTTGGCCACGTTCTTGCTCGCTCCCTGTCCTAGAGCTTTTCGACTTGCAGGAAGTCGAGCTCGACCGGCGTCTCCCGGCCGAAGATGCTCACGAGGACCTTCAACTTGTTGCGCTCCGGGTTGACCTCGTCAACCGTGCCGATGAACTCGGCGAACGGGCCGTCGGTCACGCGAACGCTCTGGCCCTTCGTGAACGCCACCCGGTACTTGGGTGTCTCGACGCCCATGTGCCGCAGAATCTGCTTGACCTCGGTCTCGTCCAGCGGGATCGGCTCGCTGCGCATCCCGGGGATGTTGCCGCTGCCGACGAAGCTGGTCACGCCCGGCGTGTTGCGGACGACGAACCAGGACTCGGGGTCGAGGATCATCTCGACCAGCACGTAGCCCGGGTAGACCTTCTTCTGGACGGTGTGCCGCTGGCCCTGGCGGATCTCGATCTCGTCCTCCATCGGGACGAGCACCTGGAAGATCTTGTCCTCCATGCCCATCGACTCGATGCGGTGCTCGAGGTTCGCCTTGACCTTGTTCTCGTAGCCCGAGTAGGTGTGGATCACGTACCAGCGCTTCTCGGGGGCGCGGGTGGCGGTCAGTTGCTCGGTCATGCTGCGTTCAACCCCGACAGCCAGCGAACGATGTAGTCGAAGCCCGTGTCGGCAATCGTGATGTACAGCCCGACCACGAACGAGATCACGAACACGAGGATCGTGAGGTTCCGGACCTGGATGCGGCTGGGCCACGAGACCTTCTTGAGCTCGGACCACGATTCCTTGATGAACTGGCGAAATCGTTTCACGGATGCCTTTTCAGCGGTTGGAGGAGGTGGCAGGGGCGATAGGACTCGAACCTACAACAACCGGTTTTGGAGACCGGTGCTCTGCCAATTGAGCTACGCCCCTGTGTCCGGTGCGGCTACTTCGCCTCCCGGTGCAGCGTGTGGCGCCGCTCCCGGGGGCAGTACTTCAGCAGCTCGATCCGGTTGGGATCGTTCTTCTTGTTCTTGCGGGTCGTGTAGTTCCGCGTCTTGCACTCGGTGCACGCCAGCTGGATCACCGGGCGCGCTTCGACTCTGGCCATAAGGGTCTCGTCAGGCCGTGATGCTGGTGATGGCGCCGGCGCCGACGGTGCGGCCGCCCTCGCGGATGGCGAAGCGCTGGCCGACCTCGAGCGCGATCGGGGTGATCAGCTCGACGGTCATGTCGACGTTGTCGCCGGGCATGATCATCTCGGCGCCGTCGGGCAGCCCGATCGAGCCCGTGACATCGGTGGTCCGCAGGTAGAACTGGGGCCGGTAGCCGTTGTAGAACGGGGTGTGCCTCCCGCCCTCCTCCTTGGTCAGGACGTACACCCGGGCGACGAACTTGGTGTGCGGCTTGACGGAGCCCGGCTTCGCGAGCACCTGGCCGCGCTCGATGTCGTCGCGCTCGATGCCCCGCAGCAGGCAGCCGACGTTGTCGCCCGCCTGGCCCTGGTCGAGCAGCTTCTTGAACATCTCGACGCCGGTGACCACGACCTTGCGGGTGGCATGGACGCCG
>DATDJA010000026.1:0-9413 GCA_036520795.1 Candidatus Limnocylindrales bacterium | reverse complement strand
CCCGTGCAGGCGCCGCCGGCGACCGGGTTCGAGGAGGTCACGTACGGGTAGCTGCCGTGATCGAGGTCGAGGAGCGTTCCCTGGGCACCCTCGAGCAGCACGTGGTCGCCGCGACGGAGCGCGTCCTGGACGAGCCAGGTGGTGTCGTCGAGATGCGCGGCGAGGCGCTCGCCCCAGGCCGCCGCCTGGTCGACCAGTGCGTCGACCGTGAAGCCCTCCGCGCCCATCGAGTCGAGCAGCAGGTTCTTGTCCGGCAGGGCGCGCCCGATCCGCTCGCGCAGGACCTCGCGGTTGCAGAGGTCCTCCATCCGCAGCCCGAGCCGCCAGGCCCGGTCGCCGTAGGCCGGCCCGATCCCGCGCCCGGTCGTCCCCACCTTGGCCCCACCCAGGCGGACCTCGTTCGCCTTATCGAGGGCCACGTGGTACGGCATGATCACGTGCGCGATGCGGCTGACGCGGACCTTCGACACGTCGATGCCCCTGGCCTTGAGCATGTCGAGCTCGGCGATCAGCGTTGCCGGATTGACCACGACACCGTTGCCGATGACCGACGTGATGTGCGGGTACATCACGCCCGAGGGGCACAGCTGGAGCTTGACCGTCTCGTCGCCCACGACGACCGTGTGGCCCGCGTTGTCGCCACCCTGGTAGCGGACGACGACGGCCACGTGCTCGGCCAGGAAGTCGGTCGTCTTGCCCTTGCCCTCGTCGCCCCACTGGAGGCCGACGATCACCGTCGCCGGCATCAGCGGATCCCCGGCACGAAAGAACCCCGGTCGGGGCCGGGGTCCTGGATACACGTCTCCCGCGACAGCCCGCGGGCGTTCCGACGGGCCGGGGGGTCGAAGGTGCGAGCCCGTCTCACGGGGCGGACGCCGCGCCTCCCTCGGGCAATGGTGATCTCCTCCATCGCGGGACTGGCCCCGCGGGGCCTCGAGGACAGCGCCGAGTATAGCGGCCCCTGACCGCCCGCGGTTCGGCCCGTGGGCCGTCGGGCTCAGCGGGAGAGGCCGCTGCCGAAGCGGTCGATGGCGAGCACCGCGTTGCCTCGACGGGCGACCTCGCGCGCGGTGGCCAACCCGATGTCGCCCGCGCCCACGACGATGACGTCCCTGCGCGCCGCGATGTCGTGTCCATCGGGCCTCATCGTACGGACGACCGGCGGGCATTTCGCCCGGTGCGATGCGGTTGGACCGATCTCAGCGAAATCTCACGAACGGCGCGCAGGTTGCAGATCACGGAGGGCCACGACACGCGGGCCCCCACAACGCCGCTCTCACCGGTTCGCTGGTTGGAGAGCCGCCCCCGAACAGGGGCGACCCGACACCGACGGCCGTCCCGGCCGATGTCTCACCGGCTCCGATCGACCGCCGATCCAGCGCCCGTCGCGCACAAGGAGTCGATCTCGCCCCGCTCCGGCCGCCCACGCACAGACCGCGTGGCGACGGCCGCCACCTCGCGGAATCGTCGACTCGCGAACGATCGGGCTTGCCGCGCTGAGCACGGGTCCATCGGCGTGTCGCAATCGGGAGGAGCGCGGTCTCCCCGCGCTCCTCGTGCAGACAGGTGGTGCAACGAGAGCGTTGACACAGGCGTCGCCCCGCGCGCCGGCCAGCACGGTTCGCTGTCCGCCGGCCGTCCCGGGCTCCAGGCTTCTCAAGAGGAGAACGTCTTCAGTGAGGACTACCGTCCCCTTCACCGCCCTGGCGGTGATCTCGATCGTCGTGGCCGCGTGCAGCTCGTCGGCGGCGACGCCGTCGCCCACCACGGCCCCCCCTCCCAGCCCCTCGGCGAGCGAGGCGCCGTCCGCGGGCGCATCCGGCAGCGAGGCCGGGAGCCCGGCCAGCTCGGCGGCGGCCGTCAGCATCGACGACTTCGATTCGAGCTTCTCGGCGATGGCCACGCTCGCACCCGTCACGTCCGCCGGATCGGGACTGGTCGGCGTGATCCTGCCCGACGTCACGACGTCCGCGCGCTATACCAGCTACGACCTCCCGTACCTCAAGCAGGCCTTCGAGGCCGCCGGCTATCCGGCGACCGACTTCAAGATCGACAACGCGTCGGGCACCGCCACGACCGAGCTCGCGCTCGCCCAGGCGGACATCACGGCCGGCGCCAAGGTCCTCCTCGTCGATCCGCTCGACAGCACCACCGGCAACCAGATCCAGTCGGCCGCCGCGGCCGCCGGCGTGCCGATGATCAGCTACGACCGCGCGACGTTCCAGGGCACCGACACGTACTACGTGAGCTTCGACAACCAGCAGGTCGGCAAGCTGATCGGGCAAGGCCTGATGGAGTGCGTCAGCGACTGGGGCGTGACCAGCCCCCAGGTGTTCACCCTCGACGGCGGCCAGGACACCGACCCCAACGCCGTCGACTTCGCCAAGGGCTACAACTCCGCGATCTGGGGCCAGCCCGTGGCCCAGGTCGCCAAGGGCGCCACCAACAGCGCTGGCTACACCCTCGTCAACGAGCAGATCGCCCCCGGCTGGGACAACAAGGCCGGCGGCACGATCTTCCAGCAGGCCTACACCGCGGACCCGTCGATCAACGCCACGGTCGAGGCCAACGACGGCCTCGCCGGCGCCGTCATCGGCGTCCTCAAGGCGGCGGGCGTGCCGGCCAAGAAGGTCCCGACCACCGGTCAGGACGCGACCCTCCAGGGCATGGAGTTCGTGCTCCAGGGCTATCAGTGCGGGTCCGTTTACAAGCCGATCTACCTGGAGGCCCAGGCAGCCGCTGCGCTTGCGACGTACCTCCGGGCCGGCCAGACGCCGCCGGCGGGCCTGATCAACGGCACGACGATCGACCCGGCCAACTCGGCGAACACCCAGCCGGCGGTGCTGCTCACCCCGTCCTGGGTGAATGCCACGAACATGGAATCGACGGTGATCAAGGACAACTTCGTCTCCGCGACGGACCTGTGCGCCGCCGTCGGCGCCAGCGTGTGCACGGCGGCGGGCATCCAGTAGCTCGCCGGCTGGCGACGGCAGCGGCGCGATCGGCGCCCTGCCGCCGCCGGCGCGACTCCCCCGCCAGATGCAGCGCGAGGTCGACCCATGGACATGACCACCGTAGCCCCGCCCGCCGGGGCAACCGCTGATGCAAGTGCGCCGCTGCTGGCGCTGCGCGGCATCAGCAAGCACTTCGGCGCGGTCCAGGCCCTCTACCAGGTCGATCTCGACCTGCCGTCGCGCCAGGTGACGGCCCTGTGCGGCGACAACGGCGCCGGCAAGTCCGTGCTGACCAGGAGCATCGCCGGCATCCACCAGGTGGATACGGGCGAGATCTGGTGGGAAGGCAGGCCGGTCCACATCCGCAACCCCAGCGACGCGGCGGCGCTGGGCATCGAGACCGTCTACCAGGATCTCGCGCTCGCCGACAACCTCGACATCGTCCAGAACATGTTCCTCGGCCGCGAGCGGCTCGTCCACGGGCTCCTCGACGAGGACGCGATGGAGCGCGCGGCGGCCGAGACCCTCGCGAGCCTCCGGGTGACCACGGTCCGCTCGATCCGCCAGCCCGTGGCGACGCTCTCCGGCGGCCAGCGCCAGGCGGTCGCCGTCGCGAAGGCCGTCATGTGGAACTCGAAGCTCGTGATGCTCGACGAGCCCACGGCCGCGCTGGGCGTCGCCCAGACGAGGATGGTGCTCGACCTGATCCTGCAGCTCAAGGAACGGGGCCTCGCGGTGATGCTCATCTCCCACAACCTCAACGACGTCTTCGACGTGGCGGACCGGATCGCCATCCTGCGGCTCGGCCGGATGGTCGCCCAGGACGCGATCGGGGCCTTCGACCGCCAGAGCGTGGTCGACTTCATGACGACGGGCAGGTCGCAGCGCGGCCTCACGGCGAAGGCGGTCGGCCATGGACCGCACTGAGTCGCTGCCGCCCGTGGGTCCCGCGCCGGGCGTCGACGCGGCGCCGGACCTGACGGCCGCGGTCGACCTGCCGACCCCCGTGGGCGCCCAGACCGTCGGGGAATACCGCCGCGCCTGGGTCGCACGGGTGCGGGGCGGCGACGCCGGCGTCCTGCCGGTCGCCATCGCCCTCGTGGCGGTCGTGACCGTGTTCACGGTCGTGAGCCCCAACCACGTGTTCCTGTCCGCACGCAACCTCGTGAACCTGTTCGACCAGAGCGCGGTGTTCATCGTGCTGGCGATGGGCGAGGGGTTCGTGCTGCTGCTGGGCGAGATCGATCTCTCGATCGGCTACGTGGCGGCCATCGGCGGCATCGTCGCCGCGCTGCTCGTCCAGCCCAGCCCCGGCTGGCCCTGGCCCGCGGCGATCGTCGCCGCCCTGGTGGTCACGGGCGCCATCGGCGGGATCCAGGGGACGATCATCACCCGCCTGGGCATGCCCTCGTTCGTCGTCACGCTCGCGGGCTACCTGATCTGGTTCGGGGTGATGATCGTGATCCTCGGCACGTCGGGGCAGGTCGGCATCACGAGCACCGTGCTTCCCGGCCAGGAGGCGCTGTACGGCATCGTCTACAGCTACCTGTCGCCCGTGGCCGGCTGGGTCGGGCTGATCGTCGTCGTCGGCCTCTACGGGATCGTGACATGGCGCCGGGATGCCCGCCGGCGCCGGAGTGGCCTCGTCGCGCCGCCGGTGGGCCTCACCGTTGCCCGGATCGCGGCGGCCGCAGCCGCCGGCGTCGTCGTCGTCGCCATCTGCAACGTCGACCGCGGCAGCTTCCTCTCGGTCGTGGGTGTGCCGTGGGTGGTTCCGCTCGTGCTCGCGGTGCTCGTGCTGTGGTCGATGCTGCTCGAGCGCACGCAGTACGGACGCCACGTGTACGCGGTCGGCGGCAATGCCGAGGCGGCCCGCCGTGCGGGCGTCGGGGTTCCCCGCGTCCGGACAGTCGCATTC
Source organism: Candidatus Limnocylindrales bacterium (assembly GCA_036520795.1). Classification (GTDB taxonomy): domain Bacteria; phylum Chloroflexota; class Limnocylindria; order Limnocylindrales; family CSP1-4; genus CAIXZV01. The sequence goes on along the minus strand of DATDJA010000026.1, from coordinate 4,541 downwards.
GTGCTGTGCTCCATGACCGCAGGCATCGCCGGGATCATCTACTGCTCGCAGCTGGGCGGCATGACGACGAACATCAACGGCGGCCAGCTCGTGCTCTACGCGGTCGCGGCCGCGGTCATCGGCGGCACCAGCCTGTACGGCGGCCGGGGCCGTGTCGTCCACGGCCTCCTCGGCGGGCTGGTGATCGGCGCCATCTACAACGGCCTCTACCTGCTCGGCCTGCCGATCCAGTACCAGCTGATCGTCACCGGGCTCGTCCTCCTGGCCGCCGTGAGCGTCGATTCGCTGTCGCGGCGTGGAGCGGGCACCGGGAGCGCGTACCCGACCTGACGCGTCGCGCTCGCCCGACGGCCTCCGGGGCGCGATAAGCGACGGTGAAGTGGCGTCCGCTACGGTTCGCCGTGCCCGTCGATACATGCCGGCCCCGCCGACCCGTCGCCCCGCCGAGGCCCGAACCGCCGGGGCCGGCACCCCACCCGCCCGCCGAATGTCGATACCCGCCGCAAGAGCTGGACCGGCCGCAGGAAGCCGCGCAGGAAGGCGCGGTGCGGACCGGTCGGAAGGAGACACGGACCGATGAACAGGGTCCTCATCACCGGGCGCCTCACGCGTGATCCCGAGCTGCGAACGACGGCCGGCGGCAAGGCCGTCGCCCAGTTCGCAGTCGCCAGCCACGCGTACGTGTCAGGCAAGGAGACGAGCGAGTTTCACAACGTCGTCGCGTGGGACCGCCTGGCCGAGACGTGCGGCCGCTACCTCGGCAAGGGCCAGCTGGTCGCGGTCGAGGGCCGGATCCAGACCCGGTCCTGGGACGACGACAAGGGAGTCCGCCACTGGAAGACGGAGATCGTCGCGAGCAGCGTCGAGATGCTGTCGGGGCGCCGCAAGAAGGACTACGCGGCCGAGACGGCCGCCACCGCGATGGATGCCCAGGCGGCCGCGGAAGGCTTCGCGCCCGACGCGGGCGAGCCGGTCGCCGACGAGGCCGGGTTCAGCGTGGACCCGGGCGGCGACGACGTGTAAGACGAAGAGGACGAGCTCCTCGAGGTGGCCGTCGCGGCGGCCTGATCAACGACTCCTCCTCCCGGCGGCGGCGCGGATCCCCCCTCCCGCGCCGTCGCCGCGCGTCTACGGGACGTACAGCGCACGTCGCGGCAGGCCCGTCGCGGCTGCCACGGTGCGGGCAGCGTCGCCGCGGGGCGACCCGGCGGCGACGAGCTCGTCGACGCGCGCCCGCGCCGCTGCGAGGGCGGCCTCGGCGTCGTCGCCATCCGCCTCCGCGGCGCTCCCCCACCCGACCACGATCACGATCTCGCCGCGAGCCCGGATCTCCCCATCGGCGGCGAGGGCAGCGAGCTCGCCCAGCGACCCGCGGACGATCTGCTCGTGGAGCTTGGTGAGCTCCCGGCAGACGGCTCCGGGGCGCTCCGCGCCGCAGGACGCCGCCAGATCCCGAAGCGTGGCGGCCATCCGGCCCGGCGCCTCGAACAGGACGGTTCCACGCTCATCCGCGGCGATGCGCGCCAGCCGCTGCCGACGCTCGCGACCGGAACGGGGCAGGAACCCCTCGAACGACCAGCGTGGCCCCGCTACACCGCTCGCCGCGACGGCCGCCAGCACCGACGAGGCGCCCGGAATCGGTACGACGCTCCCGCCGGCCGCGGCCCACGCGGCGACGAGACCCTCGCCCGGATCCGACACGACCGGCGTGCCCGCGTCCGTGACGAGCGCGAGGTTCGCCCCGCCCTCGAGGTGCGCCAGGAGCTCCCGTTCGCGTGCGGGACCGCTGCGCGCGTGGTAGCTGACCGCGCGGGTCGAGATCTCGTACCGGTCGAGCAGTCGGCGGCTGATCCGGGTGTCCTCGGCGGCGATCAACGGAACCGCCCGCAGGACCTCCAGTGCCCGCAGGGTGACATCGCCGAGGTTCCCGATCGGCGTGGCCACGACGTACAGCGTGCCGCCGCGCGCCGCATCGCCGGTCGAGGCGGCCGTCACCGTCAGGGTCGAGCCGAGCCGGGCCGGCGCCGCGGGTAGAGGTAGTCGACCCCGGCGGTCCGCGGCCCGAGCTTCGCGATCGGCGGCACCTGGCGCTTGAACTCGGCTCCCGCCACCATCCGGTCAACCCGCTCGACCGTCGCCCGGTCGAAGCCCATGGCGACCATCTCCTCGACCGAGCGCCGCTTGTCGATCCGCCAGAACAGCAGGCGGTCGAGCTCGTGGTAGGTGAAGCCGGCCTCGGTCTCGTCGGTCTGGCCGGGCCACAGGTCGGCCGACGGCGCCTTGCGGATGATCGCCTCGGGCACGCCGATGTCGGCCGACACCTGGCGGACCTGGCTCTTGTACAGGTCGCCGACCGGGTTGAACGCGCACGCCGAGTCCCCGAACAGCGTCGTGTACCCGATCAGCGCCTCGGTCTTGTTCCCAGTCCCGACCACGAGCCCGCCCCACACGACCGATCGGTCGTAGAGCACGCTCATCCGCATCCGCGCCATCAGGTTCCCCCGCCGCAGCGGCGAGGCAGCGAGTCCTTCGTTGCCCGCCGCGCCGGCCACGCCGTCGGCCCCGTAGTAGCCGTCCACCATCGGGCTGATGTCGACCAGCTCCGACGCGCAGCCCAGGCGACGCACGACCTCCTCGGCGTCAGCGCGGGAGTCGGGTGACGACGTCCGGTACGGCATCAGCACACACAGCAGCTTGTCCGCCCCGATCGTCTCTGCCACCAGGTACGCGACGAGCGCCGAATCGATCCCGCCCGACAGCCCCAGGACCGCGCGGTCGAAGCCGGCCTGGGACAGCTGCCCCCGGATGAACTCCGCGACGACCCGCCGCGCGACGCCGGTGTCGATCGCGAGCTCGTCCGGCAGGACGAACAGCGCGGCGCCCTCGGTCATCGGTCGGACGACGTGCGGGCCGGCTCGACCGCGACGTCGAATCCGTCCTGGGATCCGGGCTCCGCGTTCCCGTCCGCAGCCAGGCCGGACCGCTCCGCGATCAGCCGCCGCCACTCGCGCGCGACCAGCTCCGGGCGCTCGTCCCGCAGCAACGGCAGCGCGATCCGCTCCCGGCGCACATCCCCGAGGTCGATGTCGGCAAAGAACAGGCCCTCGTCGAACAGGGGGGCCGAGAAGATCGGGGCCCCGCCAGGCCCGATGACCTCGGAGCCGCCCCAGAACGAGATCGACTCGTCCACCCCGACGCGGTTGCAGAACACCACGAACGACGTCGTCAGCTGGGCGTAGGTGCGCATCAGCGTCCGCCACGAGTTCGCCGTCCCGAGGCCCACCTCGCTGGAACGGGCGAGGTCGCGACCCGGCGAGGATGAGACGTTGACCAGGATCTGGGCGCCGTCGAGCGCGAGCAGCTGGGGCGTCGAGAGGTGCCAGAAGTCCTCGCAGATCGCCAGCCCCACGCCGACGCCCAGCCGTGACGGCGTCGCGCGCACCTGGTCGCCGGGAGCGAAGAAGCGGCGCTCGTCGAACAGCCCGTAGGTCGGCAGGTGCACCTTGCGGTGGACGTGGCGGATCTCGCCGTCCTCGAGCAGCGCCGCCGCGATGAACAGGCGGTGGTCGCCCGACTCCTCCACGAACGAGACGATCGCCGAGAACCCCCTGGTGAGCCCGGCGAGGTCGGTGAGCCGGGGGTCGTCCAGCCGCATCGCCACGTCCGCGGCCAGGTCCTGGAGCTGGTAGCCCGTCAGCCCGAGCTCGGGAAACACGACGAGGCCGGCCCCACCGGCCCGCGCCTCGGCCAGCAGCTCCCGATGACGCGCGAGGTTGGCCTCGAGATCACCGAGGCGTGGCGCGAGCTGGGCGAGGGCGATGCGCAGGGGCTGCACGGCCCGAGCATAGCGAGTCGCACGCGCACGACAGAACGTCGAACGCCCCGGACGCGTATTGGGTAGTGACGGAGGCCGTGCCCGGCGTCCGGCGCTCGTGGCTGCTAGCGCCTCGCGATTGACCCCATGACGCCGGTTCCACACGGTGCTAGGCTTCCCGCCACCCGCCGCGTCGGCCATGTGCTGCGTGCGGGCCAGCGCTCCGCGTCACCGGACCTCATGGCCGCGACGGGAGCACGAAGAGGAGGAGTTCAGAGTATGCCCCGATCACCGAGGTGGTCGCGGACGGCGTTGGTCGCCGTCACGACGATCGTCGTCGCCGCGTGCGGCGGCACGACCGCGAGCCCGGCCGCGAGCGCGCCGGCGAGCGCCGGTGCCGCAACCGCGGCACCCACCCCCGCCGAGTCACAGGCGGCATTCACCTCCACGGTCTATCCGGAGACCGGCGAGGCCCCGTGCGGCGTCGCGCCGTACACGGGCAGCATGAAGAAGATCACGGCGGTCGACCGGCTGACCGTGCAGTTCGACTTGTGCGGACCCGACCCGGCGTTCCTGCCCAAGGTCGCCTTCCAGGTGTTCGGCATCCAGGATGCCGACTACCTCGCGGCGCACATGGCCGACAAGACGATCCTCGATCAGCCGAACGGCACCGGCCCGTACAAGCTGTCTGAGTGGAGCAAGGGCAACCGGATGGTGTTCGAGGCGA